>JBDLVO010000054.1:0-11966 GCA_039804805.1 Pseudomonadota bacterium | reverse complement strand
CGGAGATCGGGCCGCGCGTGCTCGGGCTCGGTTGCGACGTCACCGACCGCGCCGGGGTCGAGGCCGCGCTGGCGGCGGTGGCGCGTCGCTTCGGCGGGCTCGACGTGGTGGTCAGCAATGCCGGCGCGGCGTGGCAGGGCACCATCGGCACGGTCGATGACGCCACCCTGCGCAAATCGTTCGAGTTGAACTTCTTCGGCCATCAGAACATCGCCCAGGCGGCGGTGGCGCTGCTGCGGGCCCAGGGCACCGGCGGGGCGCTGCTGTTCAACGCCTCGAAGCAATCGGTCAATCCGGGCAAGAATTTCGGCCCCTACGGCCTGCCCAAGGCGGCGACGCTGTTCCTGATGAAGCAATACGCCCTCGACCATGGCCGCGAGGGAATCCGCACCGGCGCGGTCAATGCCGACCGGATCCGCACCGGCCTGCTGACCGCCGACATGATCGCCAGCCGGTCGAAGGCGCGCGGCCTGTCGGAGCAGGATTACATGGCCGGCAACCTGCTCGGCCGCGAGGTCACCGCCGAGGACGTCGCCGACGCCTTCGTCTGGCTGGCCCGCTCCAACAAGGTCACCGCCTGCACCGTCACCGTTGATGGCGGCAACATCGAGGCCAGCCTGCGCTGAGCCAAACCGGCCCCCGGGGACACCTCCCCCCGGGGGCCGCTTCGTTCAGAACAGCGATGCGTTGACCAGCCGGTGGACGCCGATGCCGGCGGCAAAGCCGACGGCGACCGCGCCGGTCCAACGCAGATGGGCGGAGAAGGTGTAAACCCCCCGCGCCTGCCCCATCAGCGCCACCCCGGCGGCCGAACCGATCGACAGCAGGCTGCCGCCGATCCCGGTGGTCAGGGTGATCAGCAGCCATTGCCCCTCGCTCATCGCCGGGTTCATCGTCAGCACCGCGAACATCAGCGGGATGTTGTCGAGCACCGCCGACAGCACACCGATGGCGATGTTGGCCAGCGTCGCCCCGCCGCCGTCGTAAAGCTGGTGCGAGGCCCAGGCGAGCTGCCCGGCCGCCCCCAGCGCGCCGACGCACATCATCACCCCGTAGAAGAACAGCAGGGTGTCCCAGTCGAGCCGGCCGAGCCGGGCGAACACGTCGAAATCATGCTCGACCCGGCTGGGGTCGCGGCGATGGGTCCGGCGCAGCCCGTAGCCGGCGAGTTGGAGCAACCCGAGCCCGGTCATCATCCCCAGCACCGCCGGCAGGCCGAGCAGCGAATGCAGCAGCACGGTCAGGGCGATGGTCAGGGCGAACAAAGCGATGAAGCGGCGCGCCCCCGGCTTCAGCCGCACCAGCCCAACCCCGTCGGCCGCCGGCCGGCCGGCCGGCAGGGCGAACTGCATCAGCGCCGCCGGAACCAGGAAGGTGGCCAACGCCGGCAGGAACAGCTTGAAGAAATCGGCGAAGGGCAGGATCCCCTTTTGCCACACCATCAGGGTGGTGATGTCGCCGAACGGACTGAAGGCGCCGCCGGCATTGGCGGCGACGACGATGTTGACGCAGGCCGGCACGATGAAGCGCGGCTGGCCCTGGCCGACCGCCACCACCACCGCCCCCATCACCAGCGCGGTGGTCATGTTGTCGGCCACCGGCGAGATGACGAAGGCCAGCGCTCCGGTCAGCCAGAACAGGGCACGATAGCCGAGCCCGGCATGGACCAGCCGCGAGCGCAGGGCGGCGAACACCCGCCGTTCCTCCAGCGCCTCGACATAGGTCATCGCCACCATCAGGAACAGCAGCAATTCGCCGTAATCGAGCAGGACGTGGCGAACCGAATCCTCCAATTGGGCGGTGAAACCGCCCTGGACGGCGGCGATCCCCAGCAGCGCCCACATCAACCCGGCGGCAACCACCACCGGCTTTGATTTGCGCAGATGGGTGCGCTCCTCGACGATCACCAGGATATAGGCGACCACGAACAGGACCAGCCCGGCCCCGCCCACCCAACTCGTACTCAGATCCGGCATCGGTGCCCTCGCTTGGTCGAAAAAAAACGGGCTCCGCCCGCACCCGCCCAGGGCCGCACAGCCCTGGGCAAGTGTGGGCGGAGCCCACCTGTTTGTAGCGGCGCGGCCCGCCCGGATCTATCGGGACAAACCGAGCCCGGCCGGATCGATCGCCGGAATGCGGCCGCCGATCAGGTCGGCCAGCAGCGCGCCCGAGCCGCAGGCCATGGTCCAGCCCAAGGTACCGTGGCCGGTATCGAGCCACAGATTGCGGAAGCGAGTGGCCCCAACCAGCGGTACCCCGTTGGGGGTGGCCGGGCGCAGGCCGGTCCACGGCTCGGCCCGGTCGAAATCGGCGCCGCCGGGAAACAAAGCGCGGGCATGACCCAGCACCGCCGCCACCCGGGCCGGGGTCAGGGTCAGATCCTCGCCGGTCATCTCGGCAGTGCCGGCGACCCGCAGTCGCTCGCCCAGGCGGGAGACGACGATCTTGTGCTCGTCGTCGGTGATCGACACCACCGGGGCGCGGGCCGGGTCGATCACCGCAGCGGTGATCGAATAGCCCTTGGCCGGCACGATCGGGAGATGCAACCCGAGCGGCCGGGCCAACCCCCGGCTGGCGGTGGCGGCGGCCAGAACATAGGCCTCGGCCTCCAATTGGCCGATATCGGTATCGAGCCCGGCGACGCGCTCGCCCCGGGTCACCAGCCGGCGCACGCTCACCCCGTAGCGGAAGCGCACCCCGCGCGCCTCGGCCAGCCGGGCCAGTTCGCGGGTAAACAGATGGGCGTCGCCGCTCTCGTCGCCGGGGGTGAAGATACCGCCGGCCAGGGTGGGGGCGACGGCCGCCAGCGCCGGCTCGCGCTCCAGACATTCGGCCACCGTCAGCGCGTCCCGCTCCAACCCATGACGCCGCATCAACTCGGCAGCGGCGCAGGCATGGGCGTATTCGACCGGATCGCGATAGATATGGAGGATGCCGGCGGTGCGCTGGTCGTAGGCGATGCCGGTTTCGGCCCGCAGCCGGCGCAGACAATCGCGCGAATAGAGCGCGAGCCGCAGCACCCGCTCGGTATTGGTCTTGGTGCGCGCCGGCAGGCAATTGACCAGGAACGACGCCCCCCAGGCCCACAGTTCGGGATCCCACCGCCGCCAGCGCATCAGCAGCGGCGCGTCCTCGCGCCCCAGCCAGCGCGCCAGTTTGGGCAGCACGGCGGGATTGGCCCACGGCTCGGCATGGCAGGGCGAGATCTGGCCGCCATTGGCGAAGCTGGTTTCGAGCCCGGCGCCGTCGCGCCGCTCGACCACCTCGACCTCGTGCCCGGCGGCGGCGAGATACCAGGCGGCGGCCGTTCCCACCACCCCCGCGCCGATGACGATGATCTTCACCCTTCCGCTCTCCCGATGTTGCAACGCCGTCAGGCTCTTGCATGTAGTGCGGCCCGCGGCGCTTGGCAAATGCGGCGTGACAACGCCAGCCATGTGGTTTCCCCCCATCGACCAGGGCGGGCGGACCCAAAGTTGTTGGGCTTTCGCCCAAACCCAACCGGGGCGATTCCCCGGGCCCCCGTTTTATTCATCAATGAAAACAAGGGAGGTTTGGAGGCTTGGCCGCCAAGCGGGGTGCGGGGCGGCAGCCCCGCCTTGGCAGCCCGCCGCTCCCCGCGCTACCCTGCCCCGATGAGCCATGAAGTGCTGACCGTGGCCGAGATGGCCCGCGCCGACGCCCTGACCATCGCCGCCGGCACCCCCGGGATCGCCCTGATGGAGGCGGCCGGCTGGGCGGTGGCCCGCATCGCCGCCCAGACCCTGCCGCGCGCCCGGATCGCCGTGCTGTGCGGCCCCGGCAACAATGGCGGCGACGGCTTCGTCGCCGCCCGGCTGCTGGCGCGGCGGGGCTGGCCGGTGCGGGTCGCCCTGCTCGGCGAGCGCGCCCGGTTGAAGGGCGACGCCGCGCTGGCGGCGGCACTCTGGACCGGCCCGGTGGTGCCGCTCGGCCCCGAGACGCTCGACGGCTGCGGCGGGGTGATCGACGCTTTGTTCGGCGCCGGATTGTCGCGCCCGCTCGACGGCGCGGCGGCGGCGACCCTGACCGAAATCGCCCGGCGCGGCCTCCCGGTGGTGGCGGTCGATGTCCCCTCCGGGGTCGAGGGCGACAGCGGCGCGGTGCTCGGCCCCGCCCCCGACTGCGTCGCCACCGTCACGTTCTTTCGCAAGAAGCCGGGCCATTGCCTGCTGCCGGGCCGGCTGAAATGCGGCGCGGTCACCGTCGCCGAGATCGGCATCCCCGCCACCGTGCTGGAGCTGATCCAGCCCCGCGCCGCCGAGAACCACGCCCCGCCCCTGCCCGCCCCGGCCATCGACGGCCACAAGTTCCGGCGCGGCCATCTGCTGGTGGTGGGCGGGCCGATGGCCGGGGCCGGCCGCCTCGCCGCGCTGGCCGGACGGCGGATCGGCGCCGGGCTGGTCACCCTCGCCGTCCCCGACGACACCCTGCCCGCTTTGCGCGGCGCCGAGCCCGGCACCATCCTCGCCCGCCGCGACGACCTGGCCGCGCTGCTGGCCGATCCCCGCCGCAACGCGATGGTGATCGGCCCCGGCGCCGGAACCGATGCCGCCACCCGGGCCGATCTGCTGGCGGTGCTGGCGACCGGGCGGGCGGCGGTGCTCGATGCCGACGCCCTGACCTGTTTCCGCGACCAACCCGAGACGCTGTTCGCCGCCTTGTCCCCCGCCCAGGTGCTGACGCCGCATGACGGCGAGTTCGCCACCCTGTTCGGCACCGTCGCCGGCAGCCGGCTCGATCGCGCCCGTGCCGCCGCCGCCCGCGCGGGCGCGGTGGTGCTGTTGAAGGGCCCCGACACGGTGATCGCCGCCCCCGATGGCCGCGCCCGGATCAACACCGACGCCCCGCCCGACCTCGCCACCGCCGGCTCGGGCGACGTGCTGGCCGGGCTGATCGGCGGGTTGATGGCCCAGGGAATCGACGCTTTCACCGCCGCCGCCGCCGGGGCGGCGTTGCATGGCCGGGCCGGACGGATCGCCGGGCGCGGCCTGATCGCCGAAGATTTGCTCACCGCGATGCAAAAACCGTCATTTTTCGCCTGATGAGCAAGGCGGCTCCGCGTATAGTGCGCGCCGTTGCCCAACACCAGGTTCGAGACCATGAGTGACCCCTGCTTGAAACTTGCGTCCGAATTCCCCGTTCCCGATCGCGCGCAATGGCTGGCGCTGGTCGATAAGGCGCTGAAGGGCGCTCCGTTCGACAAGAAACTGCTGACCCGGCTCTATGAGGGGATCGTGGTCCAGCCGCTCTACACCGACAACGAGTTCGCCGCCGCCGGCGACCCGACCGGCTTCCCCGGCGCGGCGCCGTTCCTGCGCGGCGGCCGCGCCAGCGGCGCCGGCGCCCAGGGCTGGGCGATCCGCGCCGACCATGCCGACGCCGAACCGGCCGACGCCAACGCCGCGATCCTCGACGATCTGCTGCGCGGCGCCACCGCGATCCAGCTCCGCTTCGACCGCGCCACCCGCCAGGGCCGCCCGACCGAGGCGGCGGCGTGGGGCGATGACGGCATCGCCGTCCAGGACGAGGCCGACCTCGACCGGTTGCTAAAGGACGTGCTGCTCGATCTGGTGCCGGTCAGCCTCGATGCCGGCGTCGGCGCGATCGACGCCGCCGCCGCCCTGGTCGGGCTGTGGCGCGCGCGCGGCATCGGCCCGGATCAGGCCCGGGGCGGCTTCGGCATCGATCCGCTCGGCACCCTGGTCGCCGAAGGCGTTGCCTTCGCTCCGCTGCCGGCCTGTCTCGAACGAATGGCCGAGGTGGCCGATGCCACCCGCCGCGACTGGCCGCGGGTGCGCGCCATCACCGTCGACACCACCGCGTGGCACGAGGCCGGCGCCACCGCCGCCCAGGATCTTGCCGTCGCGCTGGCCACCGGCACCCAATATCTGAAGGCGATGGTCGCCGCCGGGATGGACATCGCCGACGCGCTGGCCCAGATCGCCTTCACCCTGCCGGTCGATTGCGACCAGTTCCTGTCGATCGCCAAGCTGCGCGCCGCCCGCCTGACCTGGGCCCGCGTCGCCGAGGCCTGCGGCGCCCCCGAATCGGCGCGGCGGATGGAGCTGACCGCCCGCACCAGCCGGCGGATGATGTCGCGCCGCGATCCGTGGGTGAACCTGCTGCGCACCACCGTCGCCGGTTTCGCCGGCGGAGTCGGTGGCGCCGACGCGGTGGTGGTGGTGCCGTTCGACGCCGAACTCGGCCCGTCCGATGCCTTCGCCCGCCGCCTCGCCCGCAACATCCAGATCCTGCTGAAGGAGGAATCCTCGCTCGACCGGGTGATCGATCCGGCCGGCGGTTCGTGGTACGTCGAGACCCTGACCCGCCAGTTGGCCGAGGCCGCCTGGACCGAGTTCCAGGCGATCGAGGCCGCCGGCGGCATGCTGGCGGTGATCGAGGACGGCAGCCTCGCCGCCCGCGTCGCCGCCGCCTGGGCCGAACGCGAACAGGCCATCGCCAGGCGCAAGGCGCCGCTGACCGGCGTCAGCGAGTTCCCCAACCTGCACGAGGCCCCGGTCGAGCGCCCGGCCCCCGACCTGCGCCGGCTGCGCGCCGCCGCCACCCGCCGCGCCGCCGCCCATCCGGCGCCGCGCCCGGCGGTGACCCGCGACCCGCTGCCGCGCCACCGCCTGGGCGAGGCGTTCGAAGCCCTGCGCGATGCCGCCAGCGCCTTCCGCGCCAAGCGTGGGGCGTGGCCGCGCCTGTTCCTCGCCAATCTCGGCCCGGTCGCCAGCCATACCGGCCGCGCCACCTACGCCAAGAATTTCTTCGAGGCGGGCGGGATCGAGACCCTCGGCAATACCGGCTTCGCCACTCTGGAGGAGGCGGTCGCCGCCTTCCAGGCCAGCGGCGCCAGTGCCGCCTGCCTGTGCGGGGCGGATGCCTTCTATCAGGAGCATGCCGAGGCCTTCGCCCGGGCGCTGAAGGCGGCCGGGGCCAGGACCCTCTACCTCGCCGGCAATCCCGGCGAGGCCAAGGCGGCGTGGCAGGCCGCCGGCATCGACGATTTCATCTTCGTCGGCGGCGACGTGCTGGGCACGCTGCGCGCCGCCCATACCCGTCTCGGAGTTTGTGCGTGATGGCGACCTTCCCCGATTTCTCCACCCTGCCGCTCGGCGGCGGCGCGGCGTCCGGCGATCTCGCCGATTGGCAGGCCCGGTTCCAGGCCGAAACCGGCGAGGATCCGGCCTCCCTGCTGTGGCACACCCCGGAACGGATCGACGTCAAGCCGCTCTACAGCGCGGCCGACCTCGACGGGCTCGACCATCTCGCCACCCTGCCCGGCCTGCCGCCGTTCCTGCGCGGGCCCTATCCGACGATGTACGTCAACCAGCCCTGGACGGTGCGCCAGTACGCCGGCTTCTCCACCGCCCAGGAATCCAACGCCTTCTACCGCCGCAACCTCGCCGCCGGGCAGAAGGGTCTGTCGGTGGCGTTCGACCTCGCCACCCATCGCGGCTATGATTCCGATCACCCCCGCGTCACCGGCGACGTCGGCATGGCCGGGGTGGCGATCGATTCGATCCTCGACATGAAGACCCTGTTCGACGGCATCCCGCTCGACCAGATGAGCGTGTCGATGACCATGAACGGGGCGGTGCTGCCGGTGCTGGCCGGCTACATCGTCGCCGCCGAGGAACAGGGCGTCAGCCCCGACAAGCTGTCCGGGACCATCCAGAACGACATCCTCAAGGAGTTCATGGTCCGCAACACCTACATCTATCCGCCCAAGCCCTCGATGCGGATCATTTCGGACATCTTCGCCTATACCGCGCAGAACATGCCGAAATTCAATTCGATCTCGATCTCGGGCTACCACCTCCAGGAAGCCGGGGCCACCGCCGACCTCGAACTGGCCTACACCCTGGCCGACGGCGTCGAATATGCCCGCGCCGGCATCGCCACCGGGATGAGCATCGACCAGTTCGCGCCGCGCCTGTCGTTCTTCTGGGCGATCGGCATGAACTTCTTCATGGAAGTGGCCAAGATGCGCGCCGGCCGCATGCTGTGGGCCAAGCTGATCAAGCAGTTCGACCCCAAGAGCGACAAGTCGCTCAGCCTGCGCACCCACTCGCAGACCTCGGGCTGGAGCCTGACCGCCCAGGACGTGTTCAACAACGTCCCGCGCACCTGTATCGAGGCGATGGCCGCCACCCAGGGCCACACCCAGTCGCTGCACACCAACGCGCTGGACGAGGCGCTGGCGCTGCCGACCGACTTCTCCGCCCGCATCGCCCGCAACACCCAGTTGTTCCTCCAGCAGGAAAGCGGCACCTGCCGGGTGATCGATCCGTGGGGCGGCAGCTATTATGTCGAGCGGCTGACCCGCCAGCTCGCCGAGCGCGCCTGGGCCCATATCGAGGAAGTCGAGCAGAACGGCGGCATGGCCAAGGCGATCGAGACCGGCATCCCCAAGATGCGGATCGAGGAAGCCGCCGCCCGCACCCAGGCCCGCATCGATTCCGGCCGTCAGACCGTGGTCGGGGTCAACAAGTACCGCGTCGACGACGAGGCGCCGATCGAGGTGCTGAAGGTCGACAACAGCGCGGTGCGCGCCGCCCAGATCGCCCAGTTGCAGAAGCTGCGGGCCGAACGCGACGGGGTGCGCTGCCAGCAGACCCTCGACGCCCTGACCAAGGCGGCCGAAACCGGCGAGGGCAACCTGCTCGCCCTCTCGGTCGAGGCGATCCGGGCCCGGGCCACCGTCGGCGAGATCTCCGCCGCGCTGGAGCAGGTCTATGGCCGCCACAAGGCCGAGATCCGCACCATCTCCGGCGTCTATAGCGGCGAGATCAAGAGCAAGGGAGCCGAGCGGGTGAACAAGGTCCAGGCGATGGTCAAGCAGTTCGAGGCGCTCGACGGCCGCCGTCCCCGCATCATGGTCGCCAAGATGGGGCAGGACGGGCATGACCGGGGGCAGAAGGTGATCGCCACCGCCTTTGCCGATCTCGGCTTCGACGTCGATGTCGGACCGCTGTTCCAGACCCCGGAAGAGGCGGCGCGGCAGGCGGTCGAAAACGACTGCCACGTCATCGGTGCCTCGTCGCTGGCCGCCGGGCATCTGACCCTGGTGCCGCAGCTCAAGGCCGAACTGGCCAAGCTGGGGGCCGAGGACATGATGATCGTCGTCGGCGGCGTGATCCCGCCCCAGGATTGGGACGAGCTGTATCAGGCCGGCGCCTCGGCGATCTTCCCGCCCGGCACCGTCATCAGCGAGGCCGCCGAAGGGTTGCTGGTCAAGCTGGCCGAGCGGCTCGGGTACCCGCCGCTGGCGGCCTAGCGTATCGGGAAACGGGAACGCCGGCCGGGGGGGATGCCCCCCCGGCCGGCGTTTTTTGTGGGCTCCGCCCACCCCCGCCAAGGGCCACAGGCCCTTGGATCCGTTACGGACCGGCACTGTAGGGCAACGGGTTCCAGGCGTAACCGGTGGCGTCGGCACGAACATGCCCCAGCCCGGGGAAGGAGAGGTGGGCGGCCCCGATCAGGGTCCCGTCCGCCGCCGCAGCCGTCAGCAGGTTTTGGCGCGCGGCAATGGCCCCGTCGCGATCGACGTCGTAATCGATGGTGACGGTGGGATCGGCGAACTGCACCTCCGCCAGGTGGATGGTGTCGCCCCACAGCAGCAGGCTTTGGCCCCGGCTTTCGATCCGATAGGCGGTGTGGCCGGGCGTGTGGCCATGGGCCGGAATCGAGCGGATGCCGGGAAAGAGCTCGCTGGCGCCGTCGAAGGTTTGCAGTTTGCCCAAGGCGACATAGGGGTCGAGCGTGGCGTGCGATTGCTCGACGGTCCGCTTCAGGGCCGGATGGGCGTCCGCGGCGCCATCGCCCAGCCAGAACGCGGCATCGCGTTGATCGACATGGACGGTGGCGTTGGGAAAGACCGGCTTGCCGCCGAGGCTTAATCCTCCCGAATGGTCGCCATGGATGTGCGTCAACAGGATGGCATCGACCTGTTCGGGCCGATATCCGGCCGCGCGCAGATTGGCCAGCAGCCGCCCGCCGGAGTGGGCACCGAACAATTCCCCGGCGCCGGTATCCACCAGGATCAGCTTGCTCCCGGTGTTGATCAGGAACGCGTTGATGGAAAGCTCGATCGGCAGCGGCTCATGGGCCAGGGCAAGGCTTTGGCGGACCTGCTCGGGCTTGCTCATGATCTGGTCGACATGGCGGGGCGCGGTGCCATCCGACAGCACGGTGATTTCATCGTCACCCAGCATCATCCGGTAGAATCCCGGTGACTGGCTCCGCACCTGCGGAGCGGCCGCCTCTGCCGCCGTGAGGCCGCACAGGGCCAGCATCAGCACGATCAGGAAAGAAAAACGGGACATCGTCCTCTCCTTGAGCGAATTGCCGGGTGACTTCTGCGCGCGTTACCCCCGGGGGGGGAGACGCCTCGCCCTGGCGCGACGAACATCGATCACGGGATCGCTGGCATCGAACGACAAACCGAACGGTTCCAAGGGCCTGATGGCTCTTGGCGGGTGTGGGGCGGCGCCCACGTCCTGCTTGAGCCCTACCCCCCGGCCTGGGCGCGGGGGTTGAGGCCGGCGGCGCGGGTGGCGAAGTCGGGGCCGAGGAAATCGGGCTGCTTATAGAGCCCGTGCAACCACGCCGCCAGCATGCACAACTCCTCGAACTTGACCAGTTCGTCGAGGGTGCCGGGCGGGAATTTGATCGCGAAGCAGCCGGCGATGATGTCGAGCACCTCCTCCACCTGTTCGGTGCCGAGGCCGATATCGGTTTCGATACTGGCGTTGCGAGTCAGCTGGGCTTCGTCGATGCCGTAATCGTCACGGATCAGCTTCACCACCCAGCGGAACATGTTCATCCAGTTCTTGACCTCGGAAATGTCGCGATCAAAGGCCATCGGCGTACCTGCGCATCTTTGGTTTCCCCTCGGTCCAGGCTGTGGCGACGGCAGGCGGACGTCCACCCTCCCCTGATGACAAAGGTTGGGATCGCCCGGGCGGAAAGAAAGACCGCCCCGCGCCACCGCTTGAAAGGGCCAGGCAAGCCGTCCCAAACTCCTTCCATTAGGATACATGAATTGAAGGTTTTTAGCGCCAAGGGGGCGAAAGGCTTCAGGTAAAAATTCTTGACCAAGGCCCAAGATGGGCCAGGAAAAAATTTCTGAGCATTGTAAGAATATGGCCTTTTTAAACTTAAGGATAGTCCACCTTGATGCTTTGACTCTTTCAAGGCGAGTCGTTACCTTTCTTCTCATTCCACCATCGCGACCGAGTTTGGCCACTCCATCGAACGGGTCGGTGCAATTTGTTTCAAGATCGCCTCTACGGGAGCCTGGGTTTGGTCGCAATCGCCGAAGCTGGTAGGTCCGCAGGCCTCCACACGCAATCGAACTATACTTTTGTCCAGGGCGCGACCATGACCACCCTTGTTTCGCCTGAAAGGGGTACCCTATGACCTTCGATAATGTTATAAGCAACCAAGAAATATTAAATTTATAATCGAGGTCCGCCATGACCGACATTCAGCCGCATTGGCACGCCAAGACCCGCCTTTTCCACGAAAATCGCCGCAAGCAGACCGAGATCAACCGCGCCGAGGCCGACCCGACCAGCCGCACCGCGCTGGTGCTGAGCGGCGGGGCGCCCAATGCCGCGCTGATGGCCGGCGCGCTGGTGGCCTTCGCCGAGGCCGGGGTCACTTTCGACGTGGTGTCCTCCTCGGGCGCGGGGGGGCTGATCGGCCTGTTATGGCTGGCGCCCAAAAACGGCGACCCGGTGGCGGCGCTGACCGGCTGGCTCGACGCCTATGTCGATGACCGGATCTACGACCTGTTCCCGGTCGATTACAAAGTGTTCTTCAAGCCCGGCCCGGCCGCCGAGGCCTATCGCTCCCTGCTCGCCGCCAATCCCTGGGTGCAGGCGGCGCGCGATATGCCGCTGCCCGATCCGTGGCGGCGGCTGTGGCGCGACTGG
>JBDLVO010000053.1:0-6311 GCA_039804805.1 Pseudomonadota bacterium | reverse complement strand
CGCTGAGCCGCCACCGCCGCCGGATCGTCGAGCAATTGGCCGACCGCCGCATGCAGCCTGTCCGGCGTGCAGGCATCCTGCAACCGCTCGGGCATCACCTCGCGCCCGGCGAGGATATTGACCAGCGAGACGAAGCGCAGGTCGAGGCCGAGGAAACGGGTGGCGACGAAGGCCGACAGCGGCGACACCCGGTAGGCGATCACCGTCGGGACCCGGGCCATCGCCAGTTCGAGCGCGACGGTGCCCGAGGCCGCCAGCGCGGCCGAACTGGCGGCAAAGGCGGCGTAGCGGGCCGCGCGGCCATGGACGATCCGCACCGGCAGCGCCCAGTCGCGGGTGGCGGCCTCGACGGTGGCGGCGACGGTCTCGACCGTCGGCACCACCAGAGCGAGCCCGGGATGGCTGGCGGCGAGGCGGGCGACGGTGGCGCCGAACACCGGCAGCAGACGCGAGGTCTCCGACCGCCGGCTGCCCGGCAGCAGGCACAGCAGCTTCTGCTCCGGCGCGAAACCGTGAGCGGCGCGGAAGGCGGCGGCATCGCCCTGCCCCGCCGCGCCCTCGATCACCGGATGGCCGACATGGACCGCCCGCAGCCCTTCCTTCTCGAACCAGACCGGCTCGTCGGGCAGCAGGGTCAGCAGCAGATCGAGGCAGCCGGCCAGGGTGCGCGCCCGCCCGGCCTTCCACGCCCACACCATCGGCGCGACGTAATGGATGCGGCGGCAGGGCAGCCCGCGCTGCTTCAGCCCGGCCTGGATCCGCCCGCAGAAACCCCAGGAATCGATCGTCACCACCGCCGCCGGGGCGCGGGCCTCGATATCGGCGAAGGTCTGGCGCAGGCGCTTGAGGATCCGCGGCAGGCGCGGCAGCACCTCGACCAGCCCCATCACGCTGAGATCGGCCATCGGGAACAGGGAGTTCAGCCCGGCGGCGCGCATCTCCTCGCCGCCGATGCCGGCGAAGCGGACCCGGCCGCCGCTCCGGCGGGTCAGCGCCGCCATCAGCCGCGCACCCAGCAGGTCGCCCGACGGCTCCCCGGCGATCAGATAGATCAGCGGCGGTTCGCTCATGGCGCGATCCCCACCACGAACAACCCCAGCCGCTCGGCGGCGGCGGCGATTTCGGCCCGGCCCAGCATCAGCGCGCCGCCGGCCTCGACCGCGATGCCGCGCAACCCGGCGGCGGCGGCGGCCTCGACGGTGCGGACTCCGATCGCCGGGAGATCGACCCGGCGGTCCTGCCCCGGCTTCTTCAGCTTGACCAGCACCCCGCCCAGCCCCGCGCGCGCCAAATCGCCGCAGCGGGCCAGCAGCCGGTCGGTGCCCTCGATCGCCTCGACCCCCAGCACCAGCCCCTGCTGCACCACCACCGCCTGGCCGACATCGACCGCGCCGAGGGCGCGGGCCACCGCGATCCCCCGGGCGATGTCGGCCTCGGCCTGCTCGTCCGGCGCCGGACCGGCATGGCGTCCGGGCTCGGCCAGACAGCCGGCCAGCACCTGATCGACCCCGACGACGCGGAAGCCCTCGCTTTCGATCTCGCCGACCACCGCCCGCAGCAGGCCGTCATCGCCCAACGCCTTCAGCCCGACCCGGGCGAAGAAGCGGGCGGTGCGCCAATCGGGCGCCAGTTCGGCCAGCGAAGGGCGGCGGACCGGGCCGATCATCACCACCTCGTCCACCCCAGCGCGGCGCAGATGGGTAAAACCGGTGCCGGCCTCGCCCAGGCGAATCCAGTCCACCGGCAGCCCGGAAGCCGCGATCACCGCCGGATCGGCATGGCCCGACAGCGCCAGCAGATGGGCCGGCCGCCCCTCGGCCCGGCAGGCCTCGGCCACCAGACCGGGCAGCATCCCGCCGCCGGCGATGATGCCAAGAGTCGAACGCTCGCTCACCGCTGTTGTGTCCTTTCAAACGTGGGCTCCGCCCACACCCGCCAAGGGCCGAGGGCCCTTGGATCCCCTCGATAATCAAAGGGTTCCAAGGGCCCTCGGCCCTTGGCGGGGTGCAGGGCGCGAAGCCCTGCGATCAGGCGGCGTCGCCGAAACGGGGCGTGCTGAGCGAGCGCGAGGTATCCGAGCGGATGAAGGCGATGATCTCCATCACCACCGGATTGGCGCGGAACTGCTCCTCGACGTCGCTGAGCCGTTCCTGCAGGGTGCCCTCGGGGGCGAACAGCAGGCGGTAGGCGTTGCGCAGGGTGTGGATGTCGTCGCGCGAGAAGCCGCGCCGCTTGAGCCCGACGATGTTGAGGCCGTTGAGATAGGCGCGGTTGCCGATCACCATCCCGAACGGAATCACGTCGGCCTCGACCCCGGTCATGCCACCGATCATCGCATGCTTGCCGATGCGGACGAACTGATGCACCGCCGACAGCCCGCCGAGGAAGGCGTACTCGCCGACGGTGACATGGCCGGCCAGGGTGGCGTTGTTGGCCATGATCACATGGTCGCCGACCTGGCAATCATGGGCGACGTGGGCGCTGGCCATCAGCAGGCAGTGATTGCCGACCCGGGTGATCATCCCGCCGCCCTCGGTGCCGGGATTGATGGTGACGTGCTCGCGGATCTGGGCGTCGGTGCCGATCTCCAGCGTCGAGGGCTCGCCCTTGTATTTGAGGTCCTGCGGGCGGTGGCCGATCGAGGCGAACGGGAACACCCGCGAGCGGGCGCCGATCCGGGTACGGCCGGCGACCACGACGTGGGACAGCAGTTCGACCTCGTCGTCGAGCACGACGTCGGGGCCAATAACGCAGAACGGGCCGATCCGAACGGTATCGGCGATCTGGGCGGCGGGGTCGACCACCGCGGAGGGATGAATTTCGGTCATTATTCGTCCAGGATCATCGCGGCGTAGGTCGCCTCGGCGACCAGGGTGCCGGCCACCTTGGCCTCGGCGCGGAACTTCCACACATTGCCGCGGCTGCGTTCCTTGAAGACATGGATCATCAGTTGGTCGCCCGGACCGACCGGCTTGCGGAAGCGGCAGGTGTCGACGCTCATGAAATAGACCAGCTTGCCCTCCGCCGACGGGCCGAGCGTCTCGACCACCAGCACCGCGGCGGTCTGGGCCATCGCCTCGATGATCAGCACCCCGGGGAACACCGGGCGCGAGGGGAAATGGCCCTGGAAAAACGGCTCGTTGATGGTGACGTTCTTGATGCCGACCGCGCTCTCGCCGGCGATGACATCGACCACCCGATCCACCAGCAGGAAAGGATAGCGGTGGGGGATCATTTGCAGGATCCGGTTGATGTCGATGACCTTGCCGCGGTCGGTAACGGTGCTGTCCATATCTGTTCCCTGCCTTGTCTGTCCTTTCTGGCCGGCCGGCGCCCGGCCGGCGCGCCGGGCGCGGCCGGGGCGTCAGCCCGGCTTGCGCCGCGCCATCCGCCCGATCATCGCCGACGCCCGCAGCCATTCCGCCATCGGCACCGCCGGCGCGCCGCCGACGGTCTCGCCCGGGGCGACGTCGCGCATCACCCCGGCCTGGGCGGCGAGACGGGCGCCGCTGCCGATCCGCAGATGGCCGGTGATCCCCGCTTGTCCCCCGGCGGCGACGAAATCGCCGAAATGGGTCGAGCCGGAAATGCCGACCTGGGCGACGATCACGCAACCGCGCCCCAGATGGACGTTGTGCCCAATCTGAACCAGGTTGTCTATCATGCAGCCATCGCCGATCACCGTATCGGGGCCGGCCCCCCGGGCAATGGTGGTGTTGGCGCCGATTTCGACCGCGTCGCCGATGATCACCCGGCCCAATTGCGGCACCTTGAGACAGCCTTCCGGCCCCATCGCGAAGCCGAAGCCATCCTGACCGATGCGGGCGCCGGGCTGGATCGTCACGCCCCGGCCGACCAGGGTGTGCGACAGGCTGACATTGGCGCCGATCCGGCTGCCGGCACCGATCACCACCCCCTCGCCGATCACCGCGTTGGCGCCGATCACGCAGCCGGGGCCGATCTCGGCGCGGGCGCCGATCACCGCGCCGGGCTCGATCCGGCAGGGCTCGGCGAGGCGGGCCTCGGGATCGATCCAGGCGGTCGGCGCCCGCCACGGCTCGACCGGAGCCACCGGATAGAACGCCTGGGCGATGCGGGCATAGGCGCGGTAGGGATCGGCCGCCACCAGCAGCGCCATCCCGGCCGGCGCCTTGTCGGCCATCGCCGGGGCGACGATGCAGAGACCGGCCTGGCTGGCCTGGAAGGCATCGAAATATTTGCGGTTGTCGAGGAACGACACCTGATCGGACCCGGCCCGGTCGAGCGGGGCGACGTCGGTGTAGCGGGCGGCCGGATCGGCGGCGCCGGCCGGCGTGGCGCCGGCGATGGTCGCCAGCTCGGCCAGGGTGAACGGCCCGGCGACGGTAAAGAAACGTGAATCGGCCATGGGCGGCTATTTTCTCCCCGATTTGGCCGGCGCGGACTCCTCCACCACCGGCTCAGGAAAGGTGATGCTGGGCAGGCGGCGGTTGACCCGTTCGATCACCTGGGCGGTGATGTCCATGCTCGGCTCGTGCAGCACCACCTGCTGCTTGGGCAGCACCAGGGCGGCACCGCGTTCGCTGGCGATCTCGCCGGTGGCGCTGAGGATAGCGTTGGTCAGTTCGGCGGCGGCGGCCTCGCTCGATTTTTCGAGGGCGCGCACCGCAAGCTGGGTGCGGCGCTGGAACGCCACCACCTGTTGTTCGAGTTCCTTGACCTTCTGGTCGTAGGCGTCCTGCGACATCGTCCCCTTCTGGCGGGCCAGCGCCTGATCGCTGGCCTCGAGCCGCTGGCGGGCGGCGTTGAAATCGGCTTGGAAGCTCTGCTGATAGCGGTCGCGCTGGCTGATCAGCGCCTTGCCGGCCTGGGATTCGCGCTGGGCCTGCTGCACGTCGACGATGATGATCGAGGGCGGCGGCACCGGACTGGCGCTTGCCGCGCCCTCGGCCGCCCGGCCCGGGCCGGTCAGCAGCAGCAACACCGTCAACGCCAGCCAGGGCGCCGCCCGACGCGGCGCCGGCGGGGTGCCCGGCCCGGATCCAATTCTGTTGGTCATTGCCGCCATGGGTATCCGCCGCGATCCGCCGGGGTGCAGGCCCCGGCCGGGATCAGAATTTGGTGCCGAAGTTGAACTTGATCAGTTCCTTCTTGTCATAGTCTTCCTTCATCAGCGGGATGCCGAAATCGAGGGTCAACGGCCCCATCGGCGACTTCCAGCCGACGCCGACGCCGATCGACATCCGCATCGAACTCGACTGCTCCACCCCCGACGTGTCGTTGACATCGGTCGGGCCGACGGTGCCGACATCGGTGAAGGCCTCGCCGGTGACGCCGAATTCCTCGGGCAGGCCGAGCGGGAAGCGGACCTGGGCGCTGCCGGTGGCCATCCACACCCCACCCAGCGCGTCGCCGGTGTTCTTGTCGCGCGGGCCGACACCGCCGGTGGCGAAGCCGCGCAGGCTGTCGCCGCCGACGAAGAAGCGGTCGGTGATCCGCACCCGCTGGCCCAGACCGGCGATGTAGCCGTTGCTGGTGGTCAGCGCCAGCACCACCTTGTCGGACAGGGTGAAGTACTGACCGCCCGACAGCATGCCGCGGATGTACCGGGCATCGCCGCCGAGACCGGCGAACTCGGCCGAACTGCGGAGGAAATAGCCCTCGCCCGGATCGATCCGGCTGTCGCGTTGATCGTAGGTCAGGCCGGTGGCCACCGACGAGGTGACGCGCGAGCCGAGCTGCTCCAGGATGTAGGGCGAGGTCGAATCGACGTTGGTCACCTTGTCCTGCTTCAGGGTGTATTTCCAGTCCTGACGCAGGTGGTCGTTGATGGCATAGGCCATCCGGGTGTCGCCGCCGATGGTGCGGGAATTGTACGAACTGCTGGTTTCGTTCTCGCGCACGATCGCGAACAGGTCGAAGCCGGCGGCGATGTCGTGATCGAGGAAATAGGGCTCGGTGAACGAGAAATTGAGCTGGGACCGGCTGGCGGCGAGCGTGCCGGACAGGGTGACGTCCTGGCCACGGCCGAGCAGGTTGCGCTCGCGGATCGAGGCTTCGAGCAGCGGGCCGATCTGGCTCGACCAGCCGACGCCGAAGCTCAGCTCGCCGGTCGATTTCTCCTGCACGTCGACCTTGATCACGGTGCGGTCGGGCGCGGTGTCGGAGGGAACGTTGGTGACCTCGGCCTTCTCGAAGAAATTGAGGTCCTTCAGCCGCTCGCGCGAGCGGCGCAGCTTGGCGGTGTTGAAGGCGTCGCCCTCGACCAGCCGGAACTCGCGCCGGATCACCTTGTCGAGGGTGCGGACGTTGCCGTTGATGTCGATCCGCTC
>JBDLVO010000052.1:0-3967 GCA_039804805.1 Pseudomonadota bacterium | reverse complement strand
GCCTTCTGCGTCGGGCTGCTTGCCGCCGCCGCCGCCGGCTGCCCGGTGCTGCTGCCGCCGCCCGGCGCGCCGGCACTGATTGAAAGCCTCGCGCCGCACTGGGACCGCCTGCTCGGCGATGGCGGCGAGCCGATCCTGACCGGGCAGGCCGCCGCTCCGCCGGCCGGATTCGATCCGGCCCGGGCGACGGTGATCTTCCTCACCTCGGGCAGCACCGGGCAGCCGAAGCGGATCGAGCGCAGCCTGGCCCGGCTGGAGGCCGAAGTGGCGGCGGTGGCCGCCTTCGCCGGCCCGCTCGGCCCCGGCTGCCACCGCGCCACCGTGCCGCATCACCATGCCTATGGCCTGATCTTCAAACTGCTGTGGCCGCTGCTGGCGGGGCGGCCGTTCGCCGCCCGCTCCTATCCGCTGTGGGAACCGCTGCTGGCCGAACTGCATGACGGCGACGTGCTGGTCAGCGGTCCGGCCCATCTCGCCCGGCTCGACGGGCTCGCCTCGGCGCGGCGGCCGGACCTGATCCTGTCGGCCGGGGCGCCGCTGCCGACCGCCGCCGCCTCGGCCGCCGCCCGCCTGTTCGGCCGCGCCGTCACCGAGATCCTCGGCAGCACCGAGACCGGGGTGATCGCCCACCGGCCCGGCGGCGGCACCATGTCGTGGCTGCCGCTGCCCGGGGCCGAGATCGACCATGACCGCGACGGCCTGATGCTGATGACGGCGCCGTGGCTCGACGGGCAGGCGCGCGGGGCCGACCGGATCGTTCCCGCTTTGGCCGGCGGGTTCCATCTGCTCGGCCGCGCCGATCGGGTGGTCAAGATCGAGGGCGCCCGGGTCGGTCTGGCCGGGGTCGAGGCGGCGCTGGCCGCCCTGCCGGAAATCGACGAGGCGGCGGTGGTGGTGTTGCCCGAGGGCGGCACCACCCTGGCCGCCGCGGTGGTGCTGAGCGAACCGGGCCGGCTGCTTCTGGCCGGCGACGGCGCCTTCCGGCTTGGCCGCGCTTTGCGCAACCGGCTGGCCGAACGGCTGGAACCGGCGGCGCGGCCGCGTCGCTGGCGCTTTGTCCCCAGCCTGCCGGTCAACGCCCTCGGCAAACGTTCCGCCGCCGCCGTGATGGCGCTGTTTCCGACCGGGTCGGTCGATGCCTGACACCCTGCCGCCGCGTTGCCTGCCGGGGATCGCCGGCCGCGCCCGCACCGAGGCGGGCCTGGCCCTCGACCTTGATCTCGCCCCCGCCGCCGGCTGGTTCGCCGGCCATTTCCCCGGCTGCCCGATCCTGCCCGGGGTGGTGCAGGTCGATTGGGCGCTGGAGCTGGCGGCGCGCGAACTCGGCCTCGGCTCGCTGGCCGTCGCCGGGATGCAGGTCAAGTTCAAGGCGCCGATCCGTCCCGGCGACCGGCTGAGCCTGCGGCTCGATCATTGCCCCGAGCAAGGGCGTCTGGGGTTCGAATACCGTCGCGACGGCGAAATCTGCGCCAGCGGCCGGATCGCGCTGGCGCCATGACCACCTTCCGCCCCTGCGTGGCGATTCCCAGCCACAATCATCACCGCGCCCTGCCCGCCTTGCTTGCGGTCCTGCGCGGCCACGGCCTGCCGGTGCTGATCGTCGATGACGGCAGCGACGCCGAAGCGGCGGCGGCGATCGCCCGGCGGCACGACCCGGCCGGCGGGGTCAGCGTGCTGCGCTTCGCCGTCAACCGGGGCAAGGGCGCGGCGGTGATCGCCGCCTTCGAACACGCCGCCGCCGCCGGTTTCAGCCATGTGGTGCAGATCGACGCCGATGGCCAGCACGACCTCGCCGCCCTGCCCGCTCTGCTCGCCGCCGCCCGCGCCCATCCCGCCGCGCTGGTCAGCGGCCGCCCGGTCTATGATGCGACCATTCCCCGGGCGCGGCGGATCGGCCGCTGGATCACTCATCTGTGGGTGTTCGTCGAAACCCTGTCCCTGCGCATCAGCGACAGCATGTGCGGCTTCCGGGTCTATCCGCTGGCGCCGACCCTGGCCTTGCTGGCGGAGGAGCGTGTCGGCCTGCGGATGCAGTTCGACACCGAGATCATGGTGCGGCTGTTCTGGCGCGGCACCCCGCCGCTGATGGTGCCGGTGGCGGTGACCTATCCGCCCGACAACAGCTCGAATTTCGATCCCTGGCGCGACAATCTGCGCATCAGCGCGATGCATACCCGGCTGGTGACGACGCTGCTACTGCGGTTGCCTTCGGTGCTGGCCCACCGCCCGCCGCCGCTCGACCCGCCGCGCCACTGGGCCGGGGTGGCCGAGCGCGGCGCCGGCTGGGGGCTGGCCCTCACCGCGTGGCAATTGCGCCATTTCGGCCGCCGCGCCACCCTGGTTTTGCTGGCTCCGGCGCTGGCCTATTTCTTCCTGACCGGCCGGACCCAGCGCGCCGCCGCCCGCGCCTATCTCGCCCGGGTCGGTGCCCGGCCGCCCGGTCCGTTCGCCCCGCTGCGGCTGATGGTCGATTTCGCCGGCCGCGCCCTCGATACCGTCGCCGCCTGGGCCGGGATGCTGCCGCCGGCCGCGCTGGAGCCGGCCGATCCCGCCGGACTGGCGGCGCTGGTGGCCGATCCGCGCGGGGCGGTGCTGGTGGTGTCGCATCACGGCAATGTCGAACTGGCCCGCGCCCTGGCCGATCCGGTCTGGCGCGACCGCCTGACCGTGCTGGTCCACACCCGCCACGCCGAGAATTTCAACCGGGTGCTGGCCCGCTTCGCCCCGGCGGCGGCGGCGCGGCTGGTCGAGATCGGCGCGTTCGGCCCCGACACGGTGATCGCCTTGCAGCAGCGGATCGAGCGCGGCGAATGGATCGCCATCGCCGGCGACCGCGTTCCGGTCGCCTCGCACGGCCGGGTCGGCCGGGTGCCGTTCCTGGGAGCCCCGGCCGCCTTCCCGCACGGGCCGTGGCTGCTGGCCGCGCTGCTCGATTGCCCGGTCCATCTGCTGTTCTGCCGCCGGATCGCCCCCGGCCGCTGGCGGCTGATGCTGGAGCGGATGGCGGAACGGATCGAGCTGCCGCGCGCCGGCCGCGCCGCGGCCCTCGACGCCCTGATCGCCGCCTATGCCGCGCGGCTGGAGGCGGAATGCCGCGCCGCGCCGGAGCAATGGTACAATTTCTATGATTTCTGGGCGGAGGAAACGACGGAGTGATTTCGGCCGAGGTGGGCATCACGGTGCCGTTCTACGATCTCGATCCGATGCAGGTGGTGTGGCACGGCAATTACGTCCGCTATCTGGAGGAGGCGCGCTGCGCCCTGCTCGATCGGCTCGATTATTCCTATCCCCGGATGGAGGAATCCGGCTACCTGTGGCCGATCGTCGATCTGCGGCTGAAATATGTCCGCCCGGCCCGCTTCGGTCAGTCGCTGCGGGTGATCGCCACCCTGACCGAATACGAAAACCGCCTGCGCATCGCCTATCGCATCCTCGACGCCGCCAGCGGCGAGGTGCTGACCAAGGCCGAGACCATCCAGCTCGCGGTGGTGGCGGCGACGCGGGAACTGTGCCTCGAATCGCCGGCGGTGCTGCTCGAACGGGTGCGGGCGGTGCAGGCATGAGGCGGGCTGCCGCCCGCCGGCCCGCTTGGGGCGATGCCCCAAACCCCCTTTGTTTTCAAAAAGAAGGGGGTCCGGGGCCTCGCCCCGGCCGGGCCCGCGGGCGGAGCCCGCGTAACTGGTTGGATTGCGCGCGAGGCGCGCGTGCGGGAGCCCGCCTCCTGCTGGCCGCGTTATGTTTGTTTGCCGTTTCTGCTCGGGCGGAAGAACCGGCCCGGCTGGCCCCCGGCGAGATTCTGCGCGGCGGCTTCAGCCAGGACCGCAGCCTGACCGGTTTCCCCCGTCCGCTCCATTCCGAGGGCCGCTTCCTGCTGGCGCCGGGCCAGGGGCTGGTGTGGCGGGGCGAGACGCCGTTCCGGCTGGTCAGCGTGATTGCCCCGGGCGGTCTGACCCAGAGCCTCGACGGG
>JBDLVO010000051.1:0-13063 GCA_039804805.1 Pseudomonadota bacterium | reverse complement strand
CTGTGGTCGCTGAATGGCGCATGTCCACCGTGATGTTACGCGGGCAGACCACCGCAGCTCCGGAGCAAATCAAGATCATCACCGTCTACGGCGACAGCATGGTGCCTGATTTTCTCCCGGGCGAGAGGGTGTTGGTCGATTTATCCGACCAAACTCCGTCGCCTCCTGGCGTGTTCGTCGTCTGGGATGGGTTCGGGCTGGTGATCAAGCGTCTGGAGATGGTGCCATATTCCAATCCGCCGACTGTCAAGCTCAAGAGCGCAAACGAGGCATACGACACTTATGAGCGCGCCCTCTCCGAGGTCGTTATTAACGGGCGTGTCATCGGGAAGTGGAAGTGGACATAGGGGAGGGGCATGGGGGACTATGCAGCATTCGTTGCCGCCATCGTTTACGTATGGCTGTCTGCGATCATTGGAGTTTCCGCTTGTAAGCGTGGTCGGGCGGGGAGCAAGTGGGGGCTGGCCGCGTTCCTGTTGTCGCCGCCGATGGTCGGTCTGACGCTGTTTGCTCTTCCAGACCTCAGGAGGGATGGTGCTTGGAACGACTTGGCTGCTATTGCCGAATGGGTGCGGCAGCAGGGTGGAAAATCGTGACCATCGCCCCCTCCCTGGCCTTATCGACGATATGGTGTGGCTGCTGTGCGGGTGATTACAAAAAAAGAGGGTGGTGATGGATAAGGAAGAAGACGATTCATCAGAATATTATCGAGAAACAATCGGAAAAGTAATAGATATTCTTGAACGTATTACGACAAAGTTGGGGACTGTTGATGCGGCGGTTGTTGAGCTGACTAAACAGCTTCTCAAGAAGGGCGCCATTGGCGACGATGCGGCTGAAGAAATTTTGCAAGTGCTGAGATCGGGCGATGACAAATCCAAATGATCTTCGTGCTAGGCTTCGCCTCATTGAAAGCGGCCTTGCAAAAGGCGGTGGGGGTGGGGACAATGGCGGTATGGATGACGTCCTGCGCCGCATCACAGCCCTCGAAAGCGACATGAAGGAAGCCAAGGCCATTCTTGGTCGCCTTGAGCCGGTGATTGTTCGTATAGACGAGCGCACCAAGGACATGCCGAGTGCCAAGGAGTTCGGTGAGGTCAAGGGGCGCGTCATGCAGCTTCCGACAGGGGAGGCGTTTGGGGAATTGAAGGGGAAATTGGCCCAGGTTCCCAACTGGTGGCAGATGTTTATTTTCATTTTCGCCGCCGTGGGCGGTGCCACATGGTTGGCACACATCCTAAAATAGCTTCTCCAACTAGGCTATTTCCCAACCCCGCTTCGGCGGGGTTTTTCGTGTCCGCCCCAGATCGGGGCGGCGGCCCCATAAAGACCCCAGGCGTATCGCACGATACGATCAGTAGCGTTTTACCCTTGACGCAATACGTTACGTAGCGTAGCGTCTTCCTCATCACCCCCCCGAGGTGATCCGCACCAGCGGCAACCGGCCGGCTCCAGCACCGGCCACACGGAGGGACCGATGCCACATCCCATCGACGCCACCATCACCGTCAACGTGCCCGGGCTCTACGCCGGCCCGGCCCTGGTGATCGGCCTCCTGCCGATCCCCTACACCCAGACCGTCATCGCCTACCGGGTCATCATCCCCGGCCACGATGAGCCGACGCTCGTCTATGCCAATGAGGTGGTTGAGGCCGACTCCGTCGCCGCGCTTCTGCCGCCGGCCGCCATCGCTGCCACCATCGAGCGGAGGGTCTGAGCCATGGTCGCGCGCAAAACCTCTCGTGGCCGGCTCGAAGACGGCAGCGCCAATCCGATCGACATCCACGTCGGCGCGCGGATGCGCCTGCGCCGGACACTGCTCGGCCTGAGTCAGGAGAAGCTGGGCGAGGCGATCGGCCTGACCTTCCAGCAGGTTCAGAAGTACGAGCGCGGCTCCAACCGCATCGGCGCGTCCCGTCTGTTCGATCTGGCCCGGGTGCTCGACGTGCCGGTGTCCTATTTCTTCGACGACCTTCCGGCCGAGGCCGCCGCCTCCAGCCCGGCGGCGGTGATCGCCGGAACCGTGGCGGTCGCTCCGTCCGCGTCTCCGCCGGATCAGGATCCGATGACCAGGCGCGAAACCCTGGAGCTGGTACGGGCCTATTACCGCATCACCGATCCCCAGGTGCGCGCCCAGGTCTATGCGCTGGCCAAGGCCCTTGCGGCCAAATCCTCTGCTGCGGCTCCGGCCGCGGCGGCGGAATGAGCGGAGGATCCCCCATCATGACCGCCACCCACCCCGTAACCGCCACGCTGCCCGGCGGCGACCCTGCCGCCCCGCCCGCCGTCCACGCCGCCGAGATCGAGGTCCTGCCGCTGATCGACCTGGGTGGTCAGATCAGCACCGCCTACCGCCCCGGCGACCCGACCCGGCCGGGCCTGCTGGTGTGCAACATCGCTCCGCATTTCGGCCCGCGTGATCGGGCCAACCTCAGCCAGTTGTTCGCCGCCGCCCCGGAGATGCGGGACGCCCTGCTCCACGTCACGGCGTGGCTTGCGGGAGCGCCGGTCGAGCACCCCGGCGCCGTCGTCCGCGTCGCCCTTGCCCGCGGACCGGAGGACGACATCAACCGAACGGTCGTGCGTCATCCGACGCCCGTGCTCGAGGAAATCGCCGCCGAGCGCCGCCGACAGATCGAAGTTGAGGGCTTTGACTCCGCCCACGACGACGACACCAACGAAGACGGGGCCTTGGCCCGCGCTGCCGGGTGCTACGCCCTGACCGCCGGGGCGCCCTACCGCGTGCTGGCCGAGGCGAAAATTCCCCCGACCGGATGGCCGTGGGCGCGGGATTGGTGGAAGCCGACCACGCGGCGCCGAGACCTGATCGTCGCGGCCGCCCTGATCGTCGCCGAGATCGAGCGCCTCGACCGCGCCGCCGCGAAGGAGGGCTGAGCGATGACCGTGATCATGTACGTGTGCGACCCCTGCTTTGAGGGCGCTCCCGAGGGCTGCGGCCATTTCGACCGGAATGACCTGCGGGTCGTGCCGGCGACCGGCAGGTATGCGGACGTGACGATCTGCCGCGATTGCTGGGACAACTGGCACGACTTCCGCTGCGACGAACCCCGCCCCGACTGGGCCGACCTGAAGTCGCCGCCCGAATTCGCCCCCGTGCGGGAGGTCCGCTGATGGAATACCTCCCCATCCTCGGCTCCGCCGGGCTGTCCCTGGTGCTGATCAGCCTCTTCCACGCTTTCGGGGCGGAGGGCGTCTGATCATGGCCGGACTGATCCCCCTCACCACCTATACCGGCGCCGTATCCTGCCGGGTTGAACGTGACAGGCAGGGGGCTCCGGTCCTGGTGCTGCGCGCGGGGTCGGCCCCCCTCGGCCTTTCGATCTCAATCGATGAGGCGGCCGAGGTCGTGCGCCAATTCGCGCTCGCTGCGACCACCCTCCCGCACGACTGCATCACCTGCCGCCACGGACCGGAGGGGGCTTGTCCTCCATCCTGCACCGCCGGATCGGCCTGGGCTCCGGTACTGCCCGCAGACCTGCTCCAGGTGCTGGAGCGTTCCCTTTTCCCCGACCAGCCGGAGGACGAGCGCCATGGCTGAGTTCTACATCATCGACCTGCGCCCGGACTTCATGCGCAAGCCATATATCACCGTGTGGCGCCCGGATGACGCTGGCTATGCGTACCCACTTACGTGGGCCGGGCGATACAGCAAGGAGACGGTGGACGCGCATCCCGGCTATTACGCCAATCGTGGATGCTTGGCGTCGGGCCGGCCGAGCACGCGACTCGATCGCTTCCCCGCCCCCTGCGAAGTAGTCGAGGCCCTGGCCACCCCCAAGCCAAAGCCGGGAATCATCGACGGTGACGCCGGACCCGTGCTTGTCAACGACGCCAAAACGCGGGCGGCCCTTCGCCGCGCGAAATATCTGCCGATCGCCCAGGCCGAGGGCCGGGACGGTGCGGCATGACTGACCGCCCGATCATTTTTTCCGCCCCGATGGTCCGCGCCCTGCTGCGCGAGGCTGAGGCCCCCGGCACCGGCAAGACGCAGACGCGGCGGGTGCTGCGCGATCAGCCGATCGCCCACCCGAGCCTGGGACTGCCCTGGCTAGCCACGCGCCGGATCACCTTCCGCGACGAGGCCGAGGCCCGGCGGCTGCTCCCGGAGATCGCGCCCTATCTGCCCGGCGACCGGCTGTGGGTGCGGGAGAATTGGTGGGAAGTCACGGCTGCCGACGGTCCGCAGGCCGTTGAGGGCGGGCACTCGCGCGGGCGGACCGGAGCTTTCTTCCGCGCCGATCATCCAGATTTCCCGCCGTGCCCGCATTATCGAGATCGCCCCTCAATCCACATGCCCCGCTGGGCGAGCAGGATCACCCTCCTGGTCGAGGCGGTGCGGGTCGAGCGCCTCCAGGATATCAGCGAGGCGGATGCGATCGCAGAGGGGATCAGGCAGGACCGCGATGGTGCCAAAACGTTCATCGGCAGAAAAGGCCCCGGCCGCTGGGTCACGCCGTGGCCGACCGCACGCGAAGCCTATGAGGACCTCTGGACCCACCTCCACGGCCCCGACGCCTGGGCGTCCAACCCGTGGGTCGCCGCCATCACCTTCCGCCCGGTGCAGGGCAACATTGACAGCCTGGGGGATCGGCCATGATGGCGTCGATCTACCGGCGCATGCAGCCGTGGGGGAGCCGCCGCGACCGTAGCCGGCGGCGCGGCCTGGCCCGCCGGGGGCTGGCATGACCGCCCACCGGCGCGCCGCCGTCACCAGGACCGCCGATGCCGCCGCCGATCTCTGGCAGACGCTGGAGGCGGGCACGCTGCACTTTGCGGTGCGGTGGCGCCAGGGCGACGTGCCGGTCTCCCTCAGCCTGGAGGATGGACGCCTTGTCGCCCGCTATGTCGATCGCGCCGGTCAGGTGGCGGCGTCTTCCAATTACGAGCTGGCCGCCCTGTGCCTGAGCGCGGGCCGGCTGATCAGTTTGTCGGGGTGGCTCCGCTGGACCGGCTCCCTGTTCCGCGCCCAGGCGGTCGGCCGCGGGGTGGCGCGCCGTGGCGGCCATGTCCGGCACGGGTTCGCTTCGGCTGAGGCGGAGTCCTTGGCCAAGGCCTCGGCGCTTTCTGGCCGCCGTCGAGCCGGGGCCGGAGCGGTCAAGAAATCATGCTTTTCCTGCCGCCACCTCGGCCCCGGCTGCGCCGGCCCGGCGGCGGCGCCCGAAAATCGCCTGTGCCCCAGCGCCGATCTGGAGTCCTGGCTCCCCCTGACTGCCACCATCATGGAGGAAGGAAGATGAACGCTATTTCCCGGGAAAGCTTTCTCCGGCTCCCCCGTGTCATGGACAGGGTCGGCCTGAAGAAGACCGCAATTTATCGGCGGATCAAGGATGGCACCTTCCCGGCCCCTCGGCGTCCCTATGGCGGGCCGGCCGTGGCATGGCTGGAAAGCGACATCGACGCCTGGATGTCCGCCCGGATCGAGGGGGATCAGCCCTGCTGATCCGCGACAAGGCGGTCTATCAGGTCGGCCCAATCCTGCATCATCTTGCGTCGCTCCGGGAGGTATTGTGCGTGGTTGTAGGCCTTGCGCACGCCGCCCTGGACGTGGGCGAGCTGGGCTTCAATGTGGTCCGAGGGGTACCCCATCTCGTTTAGGGCGGTCGAGGCCGTGCCGCGAAACCCGTGCCCGCTGAACTGCCCGCCGTACCCCATGCGTTCCAGGGCCCGGTTGATGGTGGTGATCGACAGGCATTCCGCCGGCTTCCGGAGGTTGGGGAATAACCAGGGCTGCCCGCCGGTGTAGGCCTCGAGGTCACGCAACAGCGCGACCACCTGCCGCGAGAGCGGCACAACATGCGGCCGGCGCATCTTCATCCGACCGGCCGGGATCAGCCAAGCCGGGCCGCCCAGCCCAAGCCGGTCCCCCTCAAGGTCAATCTCATCCCACGTCGCTTGGCGCAGCTCGCCTGTCCTCACGAAGGTGAGTAGCAGGGTCCGCATACATATCTTGGTCGTGATGTATCCGCCGTAGCGGTCCAGGCTTGCCAGGAGCTGGGGGATCTGCAAGGTGGTGAGGTGAGGGTGGTGACGAACCGGCTTGCGGCGGAGCGCTCCGGCGAGCGCCATGGTCGGGTCAACGTCGGCGCGCAGCGTCGATATGGCATAGCGGAACGTCGCGCTCGCCCATTGGCGGATCAGGACGGCAACGGTCGGCGCCCCTCGTTCCTCGGCCGCCTGTAGGATGGCCAGCATCTGGGCGGCGGAAATCTCCCGGATCGGCCGGTCCCCCACCGCCGGGTAGAGGTCGGTCTTCATGACGTGTTCGACCTTGGCGAGGTGCTTGGGTGTCCATCGGTCCCGGCTCTTGGCAACCCACTCTTCCGCGATTACCCGGAATGTGACGGCCTTTGCCGCCTCGGCAGTGGCCCGATCTGCGTCTCTGGCCGCCGTCGGGTTGACGCCGCTCCGGACCACCTGCCGGGCGCGGTCCCGTTCAGCCCGGGCATCGGAGAGCGACACCGACGGGTATTCGCCGATGGTGTAGACGGACTCTTTCCCCGCCAGTTCAAACCGCCAGCGCCAGAACTTGGCGCCGGTCGGCCTGACTTCCAGGTAGAGGCCGCGGTCATCGCGGAGCCGATAGGGCTTCTCGGCTGGCTTGGCTTTCCTGACGGCGGTGTCGGTCAACATGGCGCGTTACCCGGTGAAAATGCCGTTACCCGGTTTCTTACCCGGTTTTTCCCCGGATTGCCATGTCAGGATCCGAACTGCGGCGAACTGTGGCCGCCGGTTTCCCCGGGGAATCAGCGGGTTCGGCGGACCGGAACGGAGGTGCGCGAACTGCGGTGCTTGTTCTCGATCAGAAGAAACAAACCAGCCTCCAACCCCTTGAAACGACCAGGTTTCCTATCTCCATGCCTGCGGCAGGCCGGCCCGGGCGACCCCCCGGCGCGACCGGGGGCGAACAGTGCCGTCAAAATAGCCCGATCGTTTCCCCGGCGAAAGCGCCATCTGGCACGGGCCGGCCCGTGCTCCGCCGCCAGCCATAGGCCTTGCGCCCGCCGCCCTGCCTTCGGTCGGGGGCGGCACCCGGGCGGGCGCGGGGCGAAATCGGGCGGGCGCGCCCGCCGTGTTCTGCTATCCTGACCCGATGAACGGTGGTTCCGCCCTCGCTCCCCATCTCGACGCCGCCTTCGCCGCCGCGCAGGCGCTGGCCCGGGCCACGCTGGCCGAGCCCGTGCCGGACTGGCCGGCGGCGGTCGCCCACACCCATGTCCTGGCCGATCGCGCCTGGACCGCCGCCGCCGCGCTCGAAACCGACCGTGCCGCCTGCGGTCCCGGTTGCGGCTGGTGCTGTCACCAGCCGGTCGAACTCAGCCCGGTCGAGATCCTCTCCCTCGCCGTCACCCTGGCGCCGTCGCCGGACTGGCGCGGCCGGGTCGCCGCCTGGAACGGCGGCCGCGCCTGTCCGTTCCTGGTCGAGTTCAGTTGCAGCATCCACCCGCTGCGGCCGCTGAAATGCCGGGGGCTGTTCCAGCCCGATCCGCGCTGGTGCATGGCCACCTTCGCCAAGATCGATCCGCCCCCCGGCGGCCCGCCGATCCGTCACCAGCCGCTGGCGGTGCCGCGCCGGCTGCACGAGGTCGTCGCCGCCGGCTTCAATCTGCCGCTGCACGCGGCCGGGCTTGATTGCGACGCCTATTCGCTGGTGCCCGCGTTGCAGGCGGTGCTTGACCATCCCGACGCCCTGGCCGCCTGGGCGCGGGGGGAGCGGGTGTTTCCCGCCGCCGCCCAGTTGCACCGCTGGGTGCCGCCGGGGGAAGAGGCCGCGCGCCGGGCCTGAGCCCGCGCGCCGCCTGCGGGGCTGCCGCCTCCCAACCTCCTCCATTTTCAAAATCAGGCGCGGCGGACAGGGAAAGCCCCTGGCGCCTTCCGCCGGGGCAGGGAGATCCCGGTGGGGGGGAAGGCGCCAGGGGCTTTGCCGCCGGGCGGTCGGCGTGGGGTCAGACCGCCCGGCGGATCTCGGCCAGCGGCACGAAGCCGGGCTGGGCGTCGCGGAACACCTTGAAGGTTTTCGGGCCCCGTCCCTCGGCGAAATCGTCATGCGCCTGGATCAGGGCCGCCCGACAGACGGCGGTGGTGTCGTCCTCGTCCAGCCCCTCGATGTCGGTGGTGGCGATCAGGTCGCGGAAGCGCTTGAGGATATGCAGGCGGCTGGAATTGATCACCCCCTCCTCGTAGGGGACGCCGAGGGTTTCGAAGAACTGCTCGGCACTGGAAAGCGTGGCCAGGGTTTCGAGAATCATCGCGGCAGCATCCTTCAAACCGGCATTTGGGCGGCGGTCGCCTCGCGGTGGAAGCGCTTGAGGTCGTCCAGGGTGGGGGAAGTCTTGGTCTGGTCGGCGTGGCGGCGGACCCGGGCCAGCATCAGTCGGGCCCGGGGCGGATCGACCTCGAGCCCGGCCTCGGCGCAGGCATGCAGCACCGAGGTCAGCCCGGAATGCTTGCCCAGCACCAGCCGGTGGTCGCGGCCCAGCTCGCGCGGGTCGAGCGCCTGATAGGTGCGGCGGTCCCGCAGCAGGCCGCTGACATGGATGCCGGATTCGTGGGTGAACACCGCCTCGCCGACGATGCTCTTGTTGACCGGCACCGGCCGGCCCGAAGCCTCGGCCACCAGTCGCGACACCGCGGCCAGTGCCGGCTTGGCGATTCCGGTGTCGCGCTGATAGAGGTGGTCGAGCGCCACCACCACCTCTTCCAGCGGGGCGTTGCCGGCCCGTTCGCCCAGGCCGTTGACGGTGGTGCTGACATGGGTGGCGCCGCCCTTGACCGCCGCCAGCGAATTGGCGGTGGCGAGGCCGAGATCGTCGTGGGCATGCACCTCAAGCTCGATCCCGCAGGCGGCCCGCAGCGCGCTGAAGCGCTCATAGGCGCCGAACGGCTCAAGGATCCCCATCGTATCGGCGAAGCGGAAGCGGCGGGCGCCGGCCGCCTCGCAGGCGCGCACCACGTCGATCAGGAAAGCGGGATCGGCGCGGGAGGAATCCTCGCCGCCGACCATCACCTCGAACCCCAGCGCCACCGCCCGGCGCACCGAGGCGTCGATATGCTCAAGCGCCCAGGCGCGGTCGCGCTGGAGCTTGGCCGATAATTGCAGGTCGGACACCGGAATCGACAGGTTGACCATCGACAGGCCGCAGGCCCCGGCGGCGGCGAGATCGTCCTCGCGCATCCGGCACCACGCGATCAGCCGGGCCTTGAGGCCCAGCGCGGCGACGGCGCGGATGCCGGCCTGTTCGTCCTCGCCCATCGCCGGGGTGCCGACCTCGATCTCCGGCACGCCGGCGGCGTCCAGCGCCCGGGCGATCGCCAGCTTCTCGTCGCGGCGGAAGGCGACGCCGGCGGTCTGTTCGCCATCGCGCAGGGTGGTGTCGTTGACGACGATCATCGCAAGGTTGCTCATCGCGTCTCTCCCCGGCCCGGGTTCAGCCGCAGGTCCCGGCGGAGCAGGAGCAGCCCGACGGCGGCGGCACCGCATTGGGATTGTCGAACACGAAGCCCGAGCCCATCGACGAATCGGCGATGTAGTCGAGCGTCGCTCCGGTCAGCCACAGCGCCGAGCCCGGATCGATGAACAGCTTGACGTCGGCGACCCCGACCACCTCGTCGTCCTCGGCCGCCTGCTCTTCGAGCCCCATGCTGTAGGTCAGGCCGGAACATCCCTTGCGCACCAGGATGCGCAGGCCCCGGTATTCGCCCTGGCAGACCTCGCGGATCACATCGACGGCCCTGTCGGTCAGGCTCAACATTTGGCACCCCTCCTCTGGAACAGCGGCTTCTGTCGCAGGGGGAGATAAGCAATCGGCGTGCCAGAGGCGGGCGGGGCGGGAAAGGCGCGGTTTCGGGGGCTTTCGGCCGGGGCGGGATTTACCGCTGTCGCACATCCTGTCGGGTTTACGACAGCGACGTCGCATTCCCGCGCGGCCGGCCGCTTTCGGCGCCGAAACACAGATCGTGATCGACGCAGACCTCGCAATTGGGCGATTTGCACACCACCAGCCCGTCGCGCCGGCACAGTTCGCGATAGAGGAACTTCTTCCACTTCATGTCGTGGACGTTGTGTTCGGCCAGGGTGGGGAAATGGCGCCGGATCAGCGCCGACAGGTCGCCGCGCCCGGTCAGGCCGAGATCCTGCCACAGATGGTTGGCGCCGAGCGCGCGGCGGGCCAGGACGTGGGCCAGCCATTCCTCCTCGACCAGCGCGCCGCGGCGGAAATCGAGCAGCAGGGCGCGCAGGTCGGGTTCCTCGGGCGACAGCGGCTCGCCCGCGTCGTCGTGGCGCAGCCCGGCCAGCAAAGCGGGGCAGTCGGGGAACAGCCGGCCGACCAATGCCGCCAGCGCCGGCGCCGACAGGCCGAGGCCCCGGGTCAAGGGCGGCGGTCCCTCGCTCCAGGCCAGGGCGATGGCGCAGGCGAACAGGTGCCGGTCGAACGGATCGCCTCCGCCCGGGCTTTCGATCAACTGGGCATAGAGGGACTCGTTCATCACCGGGCTCCAGGCGGGAAAAACGCGGGCGGCGATCCCCTTCCCCGCCGGGGGGAAGGGGACGGAGGCCGGCGTCAGGCCGGCATCGGCGCGTGGGACTGCGCCTTGGTACCGCAGACCTGCTCGCAGGCGCCACAGCCGATGCACTTGCCGGCGGTTTCGAGCGTCATCACCTTGCGCACCACCTCGCCGTCGTCATCGTCGAACGGGTCGCACATCTCGCCGTCCTCGTTGAGTCCCATCAGCTTCATCACCGCCTGGGAACAGACCTTGAAACAGCGGCCGCAGCCGATGCACAGCTCGGCGCTGATGTCGGTGAGGTATTTGGGAATCCAGGGAGAACCGTCCTGGGTGGTGAACTGGCGGAACGACATCGGATCCACTCCTTGCAGATGGTCAGGGTCAAACGGGGTCGGTCGGGGGGACGGGTCACGAGGCGGTGGCGGCCTCGGGGAAGCGTTCGATCACCGCGACGGCGCCGTCGATGATCTTGGCGGCCTTGTCGATCATCGCCTGCGGGCTGTCGAAGCCGAAGCGATGCAGGTCGCGCAGATAGGAATTGACCACCACCAGCCGGCCGGCGGTCAGCAGCATCCGCCCCCAACCCTCGTGGTGGATCTTCATGATCGGCGCCGCGGCATGGCCGGTGCGCTGCTCGATCGCCAGTCCGATCGCGGCATAATACAGCTCGACCCGCCACAGGATGTCGGGGTCGGGTTCGCCGATCAGCGGGATCTCGCGCCGCTGTTCCTTGGTGACGATGAAGGGGGCGATCACCTCGGCATCGGGCATCGCCTCCCAGGCGCCGCTGCCGTCATGGGCGCGGATCAGCATCAGCAGCGACTTGAGGAACGGATCCTCGGGGATGGATTGCGGTTCGGCCATGAGTCGGCGTCTCTCCTTGGGGGTCAGTCCTCGTCGTCGACGAAGCGGTCGGCGCCGGCCTCGGGATCCTTCAGCAGCTTGCGCAGCCACGGCGGCGGATTGCCCTTCAGCATGGTGCGCACCCGCTCGATCACCTGGGGGATCGGCTCGTCGTCGGGCAGCTTGATCGGGTGGACGTTGGCGCGGACCACCCGCGCCGCCGCCGGCCCGCCGATGGCGCGGCAGAACAGCAGGGCCGAGCCTTCGAGGGCGGTGATCTTGGCGGACAGGCGGTCCTCGCCGTCCTCGGGGTGGGCGCCTTCCTCGGTGCTGACCAGATCGAACTGCACCGCCTCGAGGAAGGTGTGGTCCTCGGGGCCGACGTCGTAGAACAGGAAGGTCCGGGCGCTGGCGAAATGGGCGTCCACCCGCTGCCGGTCCTGGGTGGCGATGGCGATTCTCATGTGACCTCCTCTCGATTTCGGCCCGTCGCCGGACGGGGAACCGGCCGGATCAACCAGCCGCAGCCGCCGTGTGGCCATGGAAATGCTCCGCAGGGATGGGGCCGTGGCTGGGAATCTCCATCAGGACGTTGCCCAGCCGGGTGATCAGGTCGCGGGTGCCGCGATAGCCGACCGAGACCTGATGCGCGGACCCCAGCCGGTCGAACACCGGAAAGCCGACCCGGAACAGCGGGATCGACAGCCGCGCCGCCGCCTGCCGGCCGTTGGAATTGGCCAGGATCAGCTCGCAGCCGGCGGATTCGAGGATCTGGTCCTCGAGATCCTCGAAATCGCCGATGATCACCCGTTCGGTCGCCAGCTCGGACAGCGTTCCGGTCGGCTGGGTGGTGACCGCCGCGACCAGGGTGGCGCCGAGATCGGTCACCAGCTTGCCCAGGCTCCACAGCAGCGCCGGCTCGGCGGCGATGGCGATCGAGCGGCCACCGAAATAGAAGTGGCTGTCGAGCATCGCATCGACCAGTTGCGAGCGGGCGCGGCGCTGGCGCGCCGGCACCGGCACCCCGGCGACGGTGGACAGGCTGACCATCAGCCGGTCGACCGCTTCGAGCCCGGTCAGGCGGTCGAACAGCACGAACGGCACCCCGGTGCGCTCCTGCAGGGTCTGGGCGGCGATCCGCATGTGCTCGCCGACGGCGATGGTCAGCTTCGAGCGGCCCATCTCGCGCACGCTGGCGACCGGGGTGCCGCCCAGGGTGGTGGGGACGTAGCTGTCGGCGACATGGCCGTCGAGCGAGTCGGACAGATCGGGCAGCACCACCACGTCGAGGCCGAATTCGCCGATGACGTCCTTCAGCGCCTCGATGTCGCCCGGGGTCAGGTGGCAGCCGGGCAGCAGGTTGACCTGATGCAGTTTGGCCAGCCCGCCGGCCGGGCCGGCCAGGGCGTTGATGATCGCGGTCACCGCCTTGCCCCAGCCGGTCTCGATCGAGCCGGCGTAATCGGGGGCGCTGACATCGACCACCGCGATGTCGTCGAGTTCGCGGCGGCGGGCGCGGATCTGCTTGACCTCGCCGGCGATGTCCTCGCCCCTGGTTTCGGTCAGGGCGGTCGAGATCACCCCGATGATCTCGGGCTTGGCCTTGTCGGCGATGGTCAGCAGCCCTTCCTCGACCTGCTCCATCCCGCCCAGGATGGTGCTGATCTCGTTCATCGCGGTGGTCTGGAGCGGG
>JBDLVO010000050.1:0-4885 GCA_039804805.1 Pseudomonadota bacterium | reverse complement strand
GCCGGTCCCGTCGCGCCCGCGCCATCGCGGCCGGGCAGAACAGGCCGGAGCGCGCCTCCGGTCGTCGCGAGAGAGTTGTTCGATGAACCACCATCGTTCCGTTTCCCCGGCGCGGGCGCTGCGCCGTTCCTGCGCCGCTTGCGCCCTGCTGGCCGTGCCCGCCCCGGTGCTGGCCCAGCAGACCGCCACCGCCCTGCCGCCGATCCCGGCCGAGACCGCGCCGGCCGAAACCGAGACCCCCTCCCTCGCCGCGCCGGAAACGGTCCCGGCCGAATCGGTGCGGGCCAAGGCCGCCACCACCGACGACACCGCCCGCCTGCTCGGCGACCTGCCCGGGGTCAGCCTTTATAGCGGCGGCGGCCTGTCGAGCCTGCCGGCGATTCGCGGTCTGGGCGACGACCGGATCAAGACCCTGGTCGACGGGGTGCCGATCGGGTCGAGTTGCCCCAACCACATGAATCCGGCGCTGTCCTATCTCGCCCCCAGCGCGGTCGGCCGGGCCGAGCTGATCGCCGGGATCACCCCGGTCAGCGCCGGCGGCGACAGCATCGCCGGCACGATCCGGGTCGATCCCAAGGCGCCGGTGTTCGCCGCCTCCGGCGAAGGCCTCCATGTCGGGGGGCAGGTCTCGACCCTGTTCCGCAGCAACGCCAGCGCCCTCACCAATGCCGGCGAGGCCAGCGTCGCCACCGAGGATGTCAGCCTGGGGGTCAGCCTGAGCCGCGCCGAGGCCGGCAATTACCGCGACGGCAACGGCAAGGTGATCCAGGCCAGCAAATACAAGAGCTATGACGGCGACGCCACCCTGGCCTTTCGCGGCGACAGCGACCAGCTGGTGCTGCGGGCGGGCGGGACCTACACCCCCTATGAGGGGTTCCCCAATCAGGCGATGGACATGACCTACAACCAGAGCGCTCATGCCCGCGCCCGCTATCAGGGGGATTTCGCCTGGGGCAGTCTGGACGCCCAGGCCTACGGCCTCGACATCCGCCACAAGATGAATTTCCTGTTCGGCCGAGGCAACGTCGCGGTCGGGGCGGGCATGCCGATGCTGAGCCAGGCCCAACAGTTCGGTTACACCGTCAAGGCCGAGATCCCCCTCGGCGCCGACGACACCCTGCGGGTCGGCAACGAGTTCGACCGCTTCACCCTCGACGAATGGTGGCCGGCGACGATGACGATGACCAACGCGATGGGCCCCGGCACCTTCCAGAACATCGCCGACGGCGAACGCAACCGGGTCGGCACCTACGGTGAATGGGAACGGGCCTGGACCCCGCGCTGGACCACCCTGTTCGGCCTGCGCAACGACACGGTGGTGATGGATAGCGGCCCGGTGCAGGGCTACAATTGGGCCAGCGGCACCACCTACCATTACCGCGAGGACGCCACCGCCTTCAACGCCCGGGACCGCACCAGGATCGATGTCAATCTCGACCTGACCGCGCTGGCCCGCTATCAGCTTTCCGACACCGCCACCGGCGAGGCCGGCTACGCCCGCAAGACCCGCTCGCCCAACCTCTACGAGCGCTATGCCTGGTCGACCGGATCGATGGCCGCGTCGATGATCGGCTGGTTCGGCGACTATAACGGCTATGTCGGCAACGTCGATCTCAAGCCGGAGGTCGCCAACACCCTCAGCGTCACCGCCGACTGGCACGACCCCGGCGCCCAGGTCTGGCAGGTCAAGCTGACCCCCTACTACACCTATGTCGAGGATTATATCGGGGCCGACCGGATCACCAGCCTCAACGGCCACGCCGTCACCGGCACCGTGTTGCGCTTCGCCAACCACGACGCCCAGATGTTCGGCGTCGATCTGTCCGGCCGCACCATCCTGGCCCGCGCAACCGGCCTCGGCGATTTCGGCCTCGGCGGCAAGGTCGGCTGGGTGCGCGGCTGGCAGGTCAATGACGGCCGCAATCTCTACCACCTGATGCCGGTCAACGGCCAGATCACCCTCGACCAGCGCCTCGGCGGCTGGAGCAGCGCGCTGGAGATCCGGGCGGTCGCCGGCAAGACCCAGGTCGACACCACCCGCAACGAGCCGACGACGCCGGGCTACGCCCTGGTCAACCTCCGCGCCGCCTATGATTGGGAGGCGGTCACCCTCAGCTTCGGGATCGAGAATCTGTTCGACAAGCAATATTACGAGCCGCTGGGCGGAGTCGATTACAAGGACGCCCGCTATGCCGGCCAGACGATGACGACGCCTTATGCCGCGCTGGCCGGGATGGGGCGTTCGTTCGATGCCGGGGTGACGATCAAATTCTGACCGGCCGCCCCCCCGGTCCGCCGGACGGATCAGGCGGCGCCGTGGCACGGCGCCGCCTGATCCGGCTCGGGATTCCCGCCTCGCTCGGGCTGCACGCGGCGGTGGCGGCCGGCCTCGGCCTGCTGGCCGGCCCGACGGTCCGACCCGATCCGCCGGTGCTGGTGGCGGAGCTGGCGCCCGCCGTCACGTCCGACCCGCAGCCTTCCCCGGCACCACCGACCCCGCCCGCACCCGCCCCCCCGCCCCGACCGCCATCGACCGCGATCAAACCGCCGCCGCCGCGCGCGACGTCGCCGTCGCCCCGTCCGGTCGCGCTCCCGGCGCCAACGCCGGCCGCCCCGCCCCCCGGCCCGGCCGACGCCACCCCGCTGGTGGAGACACCACCGCCGCCCCCGCCGCCGCCATCGCCCACGGCACCCGCCGCCGCCGCCGAGCCCGACGCCGAAGCCCGGGCCTATGCCCAGTTGGTGTGGGAACGGGTGCTGGCCCACCGCCCGGCCACCCGGCGGTTGACCGGCACCACCCTGGTGGGGTTCCGGCTCGATTCCGCCGGAGAACTGCTGTCGGCCGAGATCGCCCGGTCGAGCGGCAGCGCTCTGCACGACCGCGCCGCCCTGGCCGCGTTGCGCGCCGCCGCGCCGTTCCCGCCGCCACCGCCGACGATCGCCCCCGACCGGCTGGCCTTCACCCTGCCTTTCGTCTTCCACTGAGGCGAAAGCCGGATCTATCCTCGTTCCACGCCTCCCCCCTCTCACCAGGAAGACGCGATGATCGATCTCTATTACTGGCCCACCCCCAACGGCCACAAGATCACCCTGTTGCTTGAGGAAGCCGGGCTCGACTACCGGATCGTCCCGGTCGATATCAACAATGGCGACCAGTTCAAGCCGGACTTCCTGGCTTTTTCGCCCAACAACCGGATGCCGGCGATCATCGACCCGGCCCCCGCCGATGGCGGCGAGACGGTGACGGTGTTCGAATCCGGCGCGATCCTGCTTTATCTCGCCGAGAAGACCGGGCGCTTCCTCCCCGGCGACCTGCGCGGCCGCAAGACGGTGCTGGAATGGCTGTTCTGGCAGGTCGGCGGCCTCGGCCCGATGGCCGGGCAGAACCACCATTTCAACCTTTATGCCCCGGAACGGATCCCCTACGCGATCGAGCGCTATGTCAACGAGACCCGGCGGCTTTACGGTGTGCTCGACCGCCGGCTGGCGGGGCGCGCCTTCATCGCCGGCGACGACTACACCATCGCCGACATGGCCTGTTATCCCTGGATCGTGCCGTGGCAACGCCAGCAGCAGGTTTTGACGGATTACCCCGACCTCAAACGCTGGTTCGAGGCGATCGCCGCCCGCCCGGCGACCCAACGCGCCTATGCCCGGGGCGAATCGCTGACCGCCCGCCGGAACTGAGCGGGGCTTCGGGTGTCGGGATGATGTGGGCTCCGCCCACGCCCGCCAAGGGCCGCAAGGCCCTTGGAACCCATTGGGGGTCGGGCGCGGAACGGCCTTTCCGCTTGGGCGCGGGTGTTTGCCGCGCGAAGGGCAAGGAAAGGGTTCCAAGGGCCTTGCGGCCCTTGGCGGGGGCGGGCAGAGCCCGCGTAACGTCCGTTACTCGACGGTGACGCTCTTGGCGAGGTTGCGGGGCTGATCGACGTCGGTGCCCTTGGCGACGGCGACGTGATAGGCCAGCAACTGGACCGGAATGGCGTAGACCAGCGGCGCCACCAGCGGCTCGGTGTCGGGCAGTTCGATCCGCGCCGCCACCTTGGCCGACAGCCGGGCCAGGCCGGCGCGGTCGGACAGGAAGATCACCTTGCCGCCGCGCGCCACCACTTCCTCGACGTTCGAGGCGGTCTTGTCGTACAGCGCGTCGCTCGGGCAGATCACGATCACCGGCACCGATTCGTCGATCAGGGCGATCGGGCCGTGCTTCAGTTCGCCCGCCGCATAGCCTTCGGCGTGGATGTAGCTGATTTCCTTCAGCTTCAGCGCGCCTTCCAGCGCGATCGGGTAATTGCTGCCGCGCCCGAGATAGAGCACGTCGCGGGCCTCGGCCACCAGCGGCGCCACGGCGCGGATCGAGTCATCGCGGCGCAGCACGTCGGCGACCCGGGCCGGGACCTCGGCCAAAGCATGGCACACCTCGGCCTCGGCGGCACGGTCGAGCGCACCCCGGGCCCGGCCCAGCGCCACCGCGAGGCAGGCCAGCACCGTCAGCTGGGTGGTGAAGGCCTTGGTCGAGGCGACGCCGATCTCCGGCCCGGCCAGGGTCAGCAGCACCCCTTCCGCCTCGCGGGCGATGGTGCTTTCCGGCACGTTGACCAGGGCCAGGGTATGCTGGCCCTCGGCCTGGCAATGGCGCAAGGCGGCCAGGGTGTCGGCGGTCTCGCCCGATTGCGAGATGAACACCGCCAGCCCGCCCGGCTCCAGCGGCGGGGCGCGGTAGCGGAATTCCGAGGCGATGTCGACCTCGACCGGGACGCGGGCCATCCGCTCGATCCAGTATTTGGCGGTCATCGCGGCGTAATAGGAGGTGCCGCAGCCGATGATCCGCACCCGGCCGATGGTGGCGAGGTCGAACGGCAGCTGCGGCAGGGTCAGGGTCCGT
>JBDLVO010000049.1:0-6235 GCA_039804805.1 Pseudomonadota bacterium | reverse complement strand
CCTCGAACCGATCCCAGATCGCCTGAACCATGTCCATGTCGGCCTGGGTGACGATGCCGTCATTCCACATCCGGGTCATGAAGGCGTCCCAGCGGGAGCGGTCGAAGCCGCCGTCGCGGGTGAGTTGACCCCATTTCCACCCCACGATCAGCTTCTTCATGTTGCTGTCGTTGCCGGTGTGCAGGATGGCGTGAATCAACTGCCCCTTGTTCTCGAACCGGAACCCCTCCGCCAGGTCCGGAGCCTGGATCACCCGAGGCCGGGCCAGATCGTCCCCAGCGGGCGCCAGGATCTCCCGCAGCTTTTCCATCTGCTCCCGCCGCGCGGCGCGGAGGGCGTGGATCGCGTCGAACACCGGACGCACCACCGCGCGGGTGACGACCCCGGCCACGCCGCCATCGGCGATCCGCGCCCAGCTTTCCAGCGTGGTCCACGACGCCAGGATGCCGAGCAGCCCGCGCCGGTTCCGCTCGGCGTCGCTCGGCATGTGGGTCAGGTCGCGGTCGCGGGAATAGGGTTCAAGCTGATCGGCGGTCTGCCGCTCGATGTCCTCGAATGCGACCCGCTCCCCATCGATCTTGGCCGAGGTGGCGTTTGCACCCATCGTCATCAACGCCTTGATCCCGTCGCGGAGGTCGCGGAAGGCGGCCAGCGGCAGTTGCCGGTAATCCGGGCCGATCTCGACCCGCTGACCGCTCGGCAAGATGCGGGTCGCCACCCGACCCACCGCCGGAGTGCTGGTCAGGTTGTCGATGATCGCTTCGATGTCGGCCGCACCGGCCGGGTCCTCCTCCTTCAGCCGCTTCAGCCACACCTTGACATCGAACCCGCTGTCGGCCCGGGCCAGCCCGTAATGGGCCAGGATCGCGCGCGCCGCCTTGAAGAAATCCTGATCGGCGGTGGCGGCTAGCTTGGCGTCAGGCTTGTTGAGCCGGCGGGCCTTGGCGGCGAACTTCTCGACCTCCTGCTTGGCGGCGCGGGCCTGTGCCTCCAGCTCCATGTTCAGCAGTTGCTGCTGCTTCTCGGCGTAGGCGGTGTCGTAATCCCGGGCGGCGAGGGCGATCTCGGCCCGCCGCTCGTGCCGCTTGGCCTGCCAGCGGTAGCGGTTGGCGTCGATGGCGTCCTCGACGCGCCGGGTCGCCAGGAAGGTTGCCGCCGCCTCGCGGATCGCCTTGTGGTCCATCCCGGACAAGATGTTGCGGACCTGCTTGACCGCCGCCCGCTGCGCCGTGCGCTGGAGCCCGGCCGCTCTTCCCTCGGCCGCCGCCATCGCCTCGCCGACCTGGGCGGCGGTTGCTCCCTCGGCCGGCACCCCGGCGTTCAGCGCCTGATCGGTCGCGGCATTGGCCGCCTCAACCCGGGCGCGGTCATCGGCGGCACTGCCGGCCCCCTCGGTCGCCTGCTTGCGCGCCGCCGCCTTGTCGATCACCCGGCCGGCCATCCGCTTCAGGAGCTTGGCCTGCAAGGCCACCGCTTCCAGGCTCCTGCCCCGGGCGACGATGTCGGCGGCATCCTCGGCGATCCGGCCGTCCGTCACCATGTCGCCGTGGCGCTCGCGCATCACCGCGTCGGTCTCGCGCTCGACGGTCGCCCGCAGCGGGTTGACCTTGGCGTCCATCAGCGCCAACCGTAGCGCGTCGCCGTTGGGCAAGCCAAGCATGCCGGCCAGGATGTGGTGGTTGATGCCGCCCTTCGGTGCGGTGACGCCGGTGGGCAGCAGCTTGACGATTTCCTCGCCGTACTCGGCCACCAGGGCGTTGCGGTCGAGCTTGAGCATCCGCTTCTCGCCGGCCTCGTCGAGCAGGGGCTGGCCGTCCGGGCCGGTCCCGCGCGACTGTTCGACCACCCGATAGGCCGGCCGCTGCCGCACCGCCGCCTCGACCTCGGCGCGGACCTTGGCCCGTTCCTCCTGCCACCACGCCAGCCGCTCGCGGGCCAGCTCGCGCATCACCCGGCCCTGAAGCTCGGCTTTGGCTTCCAGGGCGGCCTGTTCCTGCGCGGCCTCGATCTCGGCCCGCTCGGCCTTGGTCGCCACCGCCAGCAGGTTGGACGGCATCTTATAGACGCTGTCGCGCCGGGCCTGTTCGATCGCCGCGTCGCTGGCGACGAGCCGGTCCATCACCCGCCGGATCTCGGGCGACAGCTTGACATCAAGCCGGGCGACCTTCTTGTAGATCCTGATCAGCCAAGCCGAAAACCGCTGGAACGCATCGCGCAGGGCCAGCGACGGGGCCTTGCCCTCCATCGCCCACGCCTCGGTTCCGCGGGCGAATCGCTCATGCTGCTCGACCGTCATTGCGGCCAGGATCTGTTCGGGACTGGCGGTGGCCACGTCGATCTTGACCCCCAGCCAGTCCATCACCGTCCGGAGGTCGCGGGTGATCCGCGCCCGCGCCTCGGGCAACAGCCTGCTGTCGGCAAGGTCGTGGATCATCTCGAACAGCCACTGGTGGCCCGATTCGTGGAGGAAGGTCGAGAGGTTGGCGCGCTCGAACAACCAGATGATCCGCCGGGTCGGGTCGTCGGAATTGATCGAGAACGCACCCCGGCCCGTGCTGCCGTCGGGCTGATAGAAGACGCCTCCATGCGCCTTGATCACGTCCTCGCGTGAGAGTATTTTTCCTTTACGGCCCCGCTGACCAGAGGCTTCGTGCTGTTGGCGCCCTTGAGGTGCCCGCCCTTCGGAATTAGACCGCAGGGTAATCAGGTTGGCGGGGTCGTTTCCGTCCCTCGAATAGATCGCCTCTCCCCGCTCAAGGGCGCGTCCGGCCATCCTCGCAACCCACTGGGCACCATCGGCATCCGCCGTCCCGCTCCCCTTCCCGTAGACGCTCAGCACCACGTTCCGCCGGTCGCCCGCCTCATTTTGGCTGTCAGCGAGAATGGGGACGATGATGGGGCTGCCATCGCTGCCCACCGCATCAACGGCAACGACAAACGAGCCGTCGTTCTTGCCGGAGGGAAAAATCAGCAGGGGGTCGGAAATCAGGTGCGGAAGGTTGCTCCAGGTTTCCATCGTGACTTCGGGGTGCTCTCCCATGGCCTTGCGAATTTTCCCCGCCCGCATGACCAAGCTTGCCTTGGGGAACCCCATGATTCGCAGCACGGGATAGGTTCGACCAAGACGGACTTCGTGTCCTGGCGGGACCGCGCCTTTTCGTAGGGCCGTGATCTTGCCCGCCCAGGTCTCCGCATCCTTGGAAAACGCCTCCTGATTGAATTCGGCCCCGGCGCCCAGATCAGGCCGTTGCATCAGCCGCAGCACGTCCGCCTTGGTCGCCGCCGCCGGGTCGATCCCGGCCGCCTCCAACGCCGCGCGCAGCTCGCGCACCGGTTCGTCAAGCCGCGCCGCCCGCTCCCGCTCGGCCTGGGTCTGGAGCGGATCGCCGGCCCATTCCCGCGCCACCGCCTGCATCAGGCTGTCGTGGTCGGCATAGCCGTTGCCCGAGGCGTCCGCCTTGATCCCGTTGTCGTGCAGCACCTCATGCTCGTTGACGATGATCCGGTCGGCCGCGCCGATCCCGTTCTGGCGATAGAGCCCCGGCACGGCCTTGGGGGTGATCCCCATCGCCGCCAGTTCCTGCGCCAATTCCGACCCGGGCTTGACCCCGCCGGCCTGTTTGAAGATGTCGAGCACCGGCCAGCGCGAGGCCTTGACCTCGTTTCCCGAGCGGACCCGCTCCAGCACCAGATCGAGATCATCGACCGGCAGGCGCGGGGCCGGGCCGATGATCTGCGGCCGCTCCTCCAGCCACAGCGCCTCCGGGCTGATCCCCCGGTCGGCGGCGCGGACCATCGCCCGCTCGCGGACCAGTTCGGCCATCGTCCGGGCCTGGCTCTCGCTGTAGCGCCCGGTCTTGACCAGATCCTCCGTCGCCTGCTCGACGATGATCTGGCCGGGCGCCGCGCTCTCGTATTGCTGGGACAGCGCCTCCATCAGGTCGGTCACGTCCTGCTTGCGGGCCGGGTCCTGTTCGTAGCTCTCGGCCTCGGCCAGGGTCATGTCGGAGGGTGCGCGGCGGGTGATCCGCACCAGCCGCTGCGCCAGCGCCGGGTCCATCTTGGCGGCGGTCTGGAGGTAGGCGGCCGGATCGACCAACACGTCGCCGCCGGCCGCCAGCGCCTCGGGCAGTTGGTCGGCAATGCCCAGCCCCTCCAGCGCGCCGGCGTCGATCTCGCCGGACTGGTACAGCGCGTCGAGCTGATCGGCGGGAAGGTGCAGCCGGCCCTCGCCGGCGATCTGGCGGATCAGATCCCCGAAGCGGTCGGGGCTGCGGGCGGCGAGCTTGGACTCGGCCGTCGCCTCGACCGCTTCGGACAGGGCGCCCGCCGTCTTCTTGGCATCGGCGGCCTTCTGCCGCTCGGTCAGCTTCTCGAAGCCATGCGCCCCGGCCTCGAACGTCCCGCCCATGAAGAAGCCGGCGGCGGCAGCCTCGACCATCTGCGGCCCCAGCCCCTTCCAGTCGATATCCTGGCTGGCGCCGTGCGCCGCGGCGGCCTCTCCGATCACTTCCTGCGCAGCCTCGGTCGCGCCCTCGACCCCGGCACCCTTGAGCAGGGACTTGGCGGCGGCGGTGATCCCCTCGCGGGTCACGGTTTCGGCGGCTTCGCGCCCCAGCGCCGACGCCAGACGGCCGCCGATCTTGCCGGGCACGACGCTGTCGAGGAACGCGATCGCCACGCCGCCAGCCAGCACCGACCCGGGGGCCTCCGCGTTGGGGTCCTTCTGCTTCAACTGGCCCTGGGTTTCGCCGACCCCCAGCACCAGGGAGGGGAAGAAGGCGCCACCAAGGCCACCAACGACCACGCCGGGAGGACCAGCCACGGCCCCGCCCAATGCCGCGCCACCCAACGATCCAAGCAAAGCGGGGGCCATCAACGGAACCTGTTCGGCGGCGGTCTCCTTCGCCCACTGTCCCGCGTCGCCCGCGCCCCGGATGTCGAGGAACTGCGATCGGGTGCCGTGCGCGGCGGCCTCGGCCTCGTTGGCCTGCCGGCCCTTCCGCCCCCATTCCGCCAGCGAGCGCGACCCGGACGCCTCGCCCGCCCATTCCGTGGTGCCGTACAGCATCGATTGCAGCAGATCGACCCCGCGCCCGAACGACTGCGCGGCGGTCATCGAGCTTTCAAGACGGGTCAGCGTGGCGAAATCGTCGCTCGACAGCTTGGCCGCTTCGGGATCGTCGGCGAGCAGCGCCGCCAGCTTCGGGGCCGAGCCCAACGCCTCCCGCATTTTCTGGAGCTTCGCCAGCCGCTCGCCTTCCGCGAGGTTGTCGGCGACAGCCTCGGCCGGCGTCCCGATTTGCCGGCCGATCGCGGTGGCCTTGGCATAGGCGTCGGGGTTGGTGTCGCTGGCAGCAACCAGATTCGCGCCAAGCCGGGCTTGGCGGTTGCGCTCGACCCCACCCATGAAGGAGGCGAAGCTGTTCGGGTCTTCGGGCTGGCCGTCGACGGATTGGGCCATGAAGGAGGCGAAATCAGACATGGGCACCTCAAAACAGAAAGGCCGCCCGGTGAGGGGCGGCCTTGGGGAAGGTGAAGAAATTTCGTTCAGTGGGCGGTCATCGCCCGCGCGCTTTCGACGATGTTCCAGAGGATGTGGTGTTCCCGGTTGCCCTTCTCGTCGAGTTGCGGCGGCCGGCTGTAGCCATCCCATGACGGGGCGTTCAAATCCCCGAACATGTCATCAGACCGTCCGAGAGCGACCAGGGCAAGAATGGCCAATCCCTCGGGCGTCGTGGCACGGCGCTGATCGAAGATATCGAGCAGGGCCGTCCACTTCTCGTAACGAACCTCGGTGTCATCCTCCGATGTCTCGTCGGAACCGATCTGAGAGCGGGTCCAAGCGCGGTCACAATCGAGCCACTCGGCATAGGTGGCGATCAGTTCGGCGTCCGGGTGCGGCCCGGCAGCCGGAGCAACAGCGGCGCCGCAGACCGTGGCGGCAGCGGCCCCGACCAGCAGCGAGCGGCGGGTGATGGTGTTCATGGCCGGGCCTCCGCCGCCTGGGTGGACGGTCCGGGCCGGCGGGCGCCGGGGACCTTCTGGGCCAGTTTGGCAAGGCCGCGAGCCGTTACGCGCACCGCCTCAACCACCTTCTCCGACCCGTCCGAACGGGAAACCGTCGTCACCTTGTGCTCCAGGTAGCCGGCCTGGATCTTGTCCTGGTAGGCCAGATACCCGGCCTTGCCGGGGCGCTGGTAGATCCAGCGGCTCCCCGACATCCAGTTGAACA
>JBDLVO010000048.1:0-2604 GCA_039804805.1 Pseudomonadota bacterium | reverse complement strand
GGGCACGGATGGCGCGCAGCCGGGCGGCGCTGACCAGGGGCAGCAGACCGTATTTCTTCAGATTGAGCCGGCCGTTGACGGTGACCAGGGTGCCGAACAGCCCGATCGAACCATCCATCGCGGCGACGTTCTGGGCGAGATAGCGCAGGAAGAAGCCCGAGCCGGCGGCGGTGTCGAGGGCCAGCCGGCGCAGCTCCTCGGCCAAAGCGACGTCGCCCCACACCGGCTGGAAATCGAAGAAGATGTCGCAGTACATCACCGTCTGGTTCTCGACCGAGTAGACCCAGCGGTGCAGCTCGGCGCGCCATTGCTCCAGGCTGTGGCGCCACGCCGCCTCGCCGGCCATCACCTTGCCCTGGCACAGCGGGATCCCGGCCTGGGCCAGGGTGGCGTTGAGGCGGCGGCCGAGTTCGGCGAACCAGGGATCGTCGTCGGGGCCGCCGGCATGGACCAGCGCGTTGTCCTGGTCGAACGCCAGCAGGCTTTCGCCCCGCCCGGCCGAGCCCAGCACCAGCAGGGCGTAGCGGGCGGGCGGCGCCCCCCAGCCGTCGTCTCCCATCCCCGCCTCGGCCAGTTCGGCGGCGCGGGCGGTGAGGTCGCGCAGCACCAGCGCCACCACCGCGGCGATGTTGCGGGCGGTCACCCCCTCGGCCAGCAGGGCGGCGGCCAGCCGGGGCAGGCGGGCGACCACCGCCGCCATCGCCTCGCCGTCGCGGGCGGTCTCGACCGAATCCCCCAGCACCAGCGCCTCGGTCGCCCGCACCTTCAGCAGGGCGCTGCCGGTGACGATGCCGACCGGGCGGCGGGCGGCATCGACCACCACCAGATGGCGCAGCCCGGTGCGGACCATCCGCGCCAGGGCGACATGGACGAAGGATTCGCCCGGCACGGTGATCACCGCCCGGGTCATCACCGCCCCCAGCGTCACCGCCAGCCCCGCCGGGCCATCCTTGGCCACCAGCCGCAGCAGGTCGCGCTCGGTGAAGATGCCGGCGGCGGTGCCATCGGCGGCGACGGCGACGATCGACGACACCCGCGACGCCTCCATCCACCGCACCGCGTCGAGCAGCGGCAGGTCGGGGGGCGCGGTCAGCACCGGGCTCCTCATCACCTCGTTGATGCGATGGCGATAAGGGAAGCTGTCGATCCTGGAAAGAGGCGCTATATCGGGCACCATACGTCCACCATAGTGATCGGCTGGATTTTTTCAACGCCTTTCCATGTCTCGAAATCGACCGGTTTTCGTATACAGACGCATCGTTCCTGGTCGCGAGAAATCGCAAAAATGTATACTGACAGGCAACCGCCCGTCGCCACGCCCGCCGGCCGCCTTTGCTAGAATCCGATTTGCCAAACCAAGCATAAAACCGAGGAATTACAGTGTTTTTCTTAGATGCCTTAAAACTCGCTCGAAAGCCATGGCCCGGGAAGGCAAATATGGCTATAATAATACCCTAGGACCTCTCGCCCGAGGTTGACGGCATCCAAGACGGGTGTTATTGAGGTGCGGTACCTCAGATACGCTTTGAGCGCATGGCCGCCATGCACCGCGTCGCGCCAATGCCCTTACGTCCTCGAGGCGGCCTGAACCGGCACCAAGACCGGGCCGTGAAAACAATCATCGCCCCCCCGTTACGGGAAGCGCGCGGTGAAAAAATAGTGGAGGGTCTATCGTGAGTAAGTCAGAACAGACAGCACACACCTTAGCCGTCGCGGAAAGGATCCGGAACAACCCGAAATTCCGCGAATTGGTGAGCAAGCGCAGCCGTTTCGCCTGGATTCTTACCTCGCTCATCCTGGTGATTTATTTCGGCTTCATCCTGGTGATCGCCTTCGACAAGGCGTTCCTGGCCCAGCATCTCGGCAGCGGCGTGACCACCGTCGGCTTCCCGATCGGCGTGGGGGTGATCCTCAGCGCCATCGTCCTGACCGGATTCTACGTCTACCGCGCCAATGGCGAGTTCGACGAACTCAACCGCCAGATCATCGAGGAATCGCGCCGATGAAGACGCCCCTTTCCGCCCTCGCCGCGCCGTTGCTGGCGGTCGGCGCCCTGCTCGCCACCACCACCGTCGCGCTGGCCGCCGGCGATGTCGGCCAGACCGCCAAGCAGGCCACCAACTGGCATGCCATCGTGATGTTCCTGGTGTTCGTCGCCGGGACGCTGGGCATCACCTACTGGGCGGCGCAGCGCACCAAGACCGCCGCCGACTTCTACGCCGCCGGCGGCGGCATCACCGGTTTCCAGAACGGTCTGGCGATCGCCGGCGACTACATGTCGGCCGCCTCGTTCCTCGGCATTTCCGCGCTGGTCTACGGCTCGGGCTATGACGGCCTGATCTTCTCGGTCGGCTGGCTGGTCGGCTGGCCGATCGTGCTGTTCCTGATCGCGGAGCGCCTGCGCAACCTCGGCAAGTACACCTTCGCCGACGTCGCCACCTATCGCCTCGCCCGCACCCCGGTGCGCAGCTTCGCCGCCACCGGCGCGCTGATCGTGGTGATTTTCTACCTGATCGGCCAGATGGTCGGCGCCGGGCAGTTGATCAAGCTGCTGTTCGGGCTCGATTACGTCTATGCGGTGGTGATCGTCGGCGCGCTGATGAT
>JBDLVO010000047.1:0-4218 GCA_039804805.1 Pseudomonadota bacterium | reverse complement strand
CCGCCCGGGGCGATGCCCCGGACCCCCTTTTATTTTTTAGATTCAAAAGACTGCGCGCGACAGATCTATGCCTCAAAAGCGTAGTCATTCAGGAACTGCCGTCCCCACAGATACGCGCGATCAACCGCGCTGAGGTCGGCCTCATCGCAAATCCCGTCCCATGAAGTCCGAATGTTTGCCACCTGCGCGTCAATGAGGGCACGCGCATCGTCGTCATTCAGCAGGAAGGCGGAGGCGGCGGCGCGGCAGGTCTCCAGACGGCTACGCCGGTCGCTCTCCCCGATCAGCATCGCCTGATTGGCTTCGCGACCGGTACGCGGCTGCGGGCAGATGTCATAGGCGGGGGTCAGCGAAAGAGACGCGCCGTCCCAGAAGGCCGCGTGGTTGCGGGCGTGGTCATCGGTATTGCCGGCGAGCACGTTGAACACCATCCGTCCGAACAATTCCCGCAGCGTTTTCTTCGGCTCGGTGAAACGGGCGCGAACGATGTCGGCAAGATCGCGATAACTGGCATAGCGTGCCTGCATTTCGGACAGGCCAAACAGGGTCAGCGCCGACACCATGGCGCGTCGATTCCAGCCGGCGTTGGTGCGGATGCGGTCGAACCGCTGGACCAGGAGCACGTCCTTGCCATTGGCCTTGACCAGCTTGACGGGGGCGACGTCGAGACCAGCGGCCAGCTTGGCCAGCCGCATGGCTACATATTCCGCTTTGACAACGGCATAGGTGTCATTCGTTGCCGAGAATTTGGCGATGAACTGGTCCTGGTCCTCAACGATCAACGCCTTCGGGCGCGCGCCGCCAATGGAACTGGCGTGGAACAGCGCCTTGTCCAGCGCCGGCGGAATGGGCTCGCCCCGATCGACTCTCTCGGCGGCTTCGAGCAACTCAGCAAGGGTCGCGTTTTCTGCCTCACGGGGCTGATGGCGATCCGGCGACGCCTGAAAATCCAGCGCGCCGATACGGTCCGAGCCGGAATGCAGCAGGTAGGTCAGTTCGTCGAACTCGACCGCTTGCGCCTCATCCCCCTTCAATCCTGTCAACCGGTTGATGATGACCCGTCGCCCCCAGGCATCGGGCGATGCGTCGCGCAAGGCGCCCGCCATCTCCAGCGGCGGCGGCGGCATCAGCGCGCCGCGCTGCAACGGCAATTCCGGCAGATGGATCGGGATCGCGTCGGCGCGTTCCAGATAGGATCGGCCATAGTTGAAGACATAAAGCGCCCCTTCGCGCGCAAGACGGCCCGCGACGACAGGCTCCGTGCGTCCAGGCAGCCAAATCCAGACATAGGCCTCGCGTGGCGGCCCTCTCCGGCCCTGCCGGTCGCCGGTCTTGCGCTCAGAAGTCATCCTTGACCTCCGTGCGCGGGCGTCGGATCGCGTGCGGCAGCAGCGCCAGCTTGTCCTCGACGCGGGCAATCTGGGCGGCAAGGGCTGATGGTTCACTGACGAACAGGGGGATGCCAACCAGATGAGCGGCCTCGAACACCAAGCCGATTTCCGCCTTGGCGCTGCCCTTCTCGATCATCTGCAAGGTGCTGCGGGCAATGCCGATGCGCTCCGCCAGTTCGGCCTCCGACATCTTGCGCTGCTTGCGGGCAAGCTTGATCTGCCCGCCGATGAGGATGAGCGCCTCCTGGGTTGCGCGCGAATAGGTTCGCAGGGGGGATGCCATCACTAATGCCTTTTATACCGCTCACGAATGATCTTCATGCCGGATAGAAGAGGCATATGGCACAGCAAGCCAGAATATTCAAGGAATGACGGTTATGAGCGCCACAAAGTAGCTTCGTGACCTTTATATCAGTCATTATCAACCTGAGACCCCCTGACGCGGGGCCCCAGGGGATCCATCGGGCCCGGATCGCCGGGAACCGAGCGTTGAACAGCTTTGGGGTTCCAAGGGCCTTGCGGCCCTTGGCGGGTGTGGGCGGAGCCCACGAAATCCGGTCAGATCCAGCGCGGATCGGCGGTGAAATCGACGGTCAGCCAGTGACCGGGCCCGATCTCGCCGAGATCGTCGGCGATTTCCTGGCGGATCGCGTCGAGTTCGGCGAAGCTGCGGGTCATCGCCCCCGAGGGCGCGACCAGTCCGATTTCGATGAAATTGATCCGCCCCACCTTCAGGACGTGGCTTTCGAAGGTGGCGAAGCCGTGGCGTTCGGCCACCCGGCCGGCGACCTCGCGCACCGCCCGGTCGAGTTCGGGCGGGGCGATCTGGAGGATTTCGCGCACCGAGCGCCACACCGTCTGTGACGGCAGCGGCAGCAGGAAGGCCGCGAACACGGTCAGGATCAGCGGATCGACATAGGGGGCGAGGTGGTTGCGGTCGGCGGCGACCATCACCGCGCAGACCAGGAAGCTGAGGCACACCCCCAGGCTGATGGTGCCGCCCAGCAGCCAGGCGCGGGCATCGGTGCGCAGCAGGTCGGATTCGATCCGGCGCGAGCGGCGATGGATGTAGGCGGCCATCACCAGGCAGATCGCCCCGTTGACGCCGGTGAACAGGGCGCCCGGCCCGAAATCGACGATCCGGCCGCCGGCCAGCAGGCCGTTGACGCCGTCGAGCACGGCATAGACGCAGGCCAGCGCCAGAACCATGCCGTTGATCAGGGTCAGCATCGGTTCGAGATGCCAGTAACCATACTGGAACAGCCGGTCGTCGCCGCGCCCGATCAGGCGGGACACCCCGAGCGCGGCGAGGGTCATCACCGAATCGGTCAGGGTGTAGATCGCATCGAAGATGATGGTGCGGGACTGGATCATCAGGCCGAACACCACCCCGGCCAGGGCGGTCAGGACGGTGACGGCGATCGAGATGGCGAGGAGACGTTGTTCCTGCTGAGCGGGGGTCATGATTCGGTCGATGCGGCCATGCAGCCGGGCGTTTTTTCCCGGACGGGCCCCAACCATCGCATTTCGGCGACAGGTTGAAAATCAGGAAAAACCGCCCCCGCTTCGGTCAATCCATCTGGCACTGGATGAACATCGTCGCCCGTTTGACCTTTTCGCCGACATCGGCCACCGACAGCGCGGCGCCCTCGGCGGGAGCGGGAGGAACCGTCACCCCGGTGGCCTTGAGGAAGCGCTGGACCACTTCGTCCTTGATGGCGAAATTGATGTTCTGCGGCAGGTCGCCGGTCTGGTCGGCCACCTTCATCGCGTTGAGCTTGGCCGACACCACCCCGACCACCGCGCCGTTGCGGTCGGCCAGCGGTCCGCCGGAATTGCCTTTCTGCACCGGGGCGGTGATCTGGTAGAAGCGCTGGTCGCCGCGCAGGCCGTTGAGGGCGCTGACCACCCCGGCGGTGACGTTGGCCTCGCGCGACAGCAGCGACGACAGCGGGAAGCCGATCACCACCACCTCGTCGCCCGAACGCAGCGGCCGGCCGCCACGGAAATGAACCGGCTCGCCCCGCCACGCCGTCTTCAGCAGAGCGAGGTCGTCCTTCTCGGTGCGGGCGGCCAGGGTGGCGGGCAGCGGCTGGCCGTCGGGCGGGGTGACGGTGATCGAGCGGCAGTTTTCGACGACATGGGCGTTGGTCAGCACCGCGCCCTCCTCCGACACCGCGAAGCCGGTGCCGGTGGCCATCCGGCCGCGCACCGGCGCGGCGGGGGTGGCCACCGCCGGCGGCGGCAGCGGCGCGGCGGCGGAAATCGGGCCGGTGGCCGGCTGCCACGCGGCGAGGCGGGCACGGACCCGGGCCAGATCCTCGGCCGGCAAGCGGGCGGCGACGGCGTCGCGCTCGCGGACGTAATTGGGCTTGAGCGGCGGCGGCGCGCGGTCGGCCCCCACCGCCAGCCAGAAATAGCCCTCGGCCAGATTGGGGATCAGACCGTTGCCGGTGGTCAGCATCGCCCCCAGATTGTGGGCCGACTGGGCGTGGCCGCGCTCGGCGGCGCGGCGGAACCATTGCGCCGCCTCGGCCGGGTTCTTGGCGGCGCCGTCGCCGGTCAGCAGGGCAACGCCGAGGATGAACTGGGCGACCGGGCGGCCGGCCTCGGCGGCGCGACGGGCATCGGCGACGGCGCGGGGGCGATCGACCGCGACGCCGCGCCCGTTCCAGCGCAACTCCGCCATCTTCTCCAGGCTGGCGGGATGGCCGAGTTCGGCGGCGCGGCGGAAATAATCGGCCGCCTTGGTCTCGTTGCGGGGCACGCCGCCGCCATTGAAATAAAGCTCGCCCAGGGCATGCAGCGCCTCGGGCACGTCGTGCTC
>JBDLVO010000046.1:0-6911 GCA_039804805.1 Pseudomonadota bacterium | reverse complement strand
GCGCGGGTCAATCGCTGCGCCCACGCCTTGACCGGGCGCGGCGTGAGGGCGGGCGACCGGCTGCTGATGGTGGTGCAGGACCGCCCCGCCTTCTTTTATCTGTTCTGGGGGGCGATCAAGGCCGGCATCGTGCCGGTGCCGGTCAACACGATGCTGCGCGCCCGCGACTATGCCTTCCTGATCGAGGATTCCGGCTGTGCCGCTTTGGCCTACTCGGTCGAATTCGCCGCGGAAATCGAACCGGCGCTGGCGGAGCGGCGGCCGGCGCTGGTGCTGCGGCTCGATCCGGCGGAGGAGCGGGCGCTGTTCGAGGACGGGCCGGACCGGTTCGACCCGGTGCCGGCCGGGGCCGACCGGGAGTGTTTCTGGCTCTATTCCTCCGGCTCGACCGGCCAGCCCAAGGGCGCGGTCCATCTCCAGCGCGACATGGCCGTCACCAGCGAGCTGTACGGGGTGCGCACCCTGGGCGCCACCGGCGCCGACCGCTTCTTTTCGGCGGCGCGGCTGTTCTTCGCCTACGGGCTCGGCAACGCGATGACCTTTCCGCTGTGGGTGGGGGGAATGGCGGTGCTGCTCGACGAGCGGCCGACCCCGGCCAGCACCTTCGCCACCATCGCCCGCTTTCGCCCCACCCTCTATTTCGGGGTGCCGACCCTCTATGCCGCGCAACTGGAGGCGCTCGACCAGCTCAGCCCCGATTTGTCGTCGCTGCGGCGGTGCGTCTCGGCCGGCGAGGCGCTGCCGGCCGACCTGCTGAGCCGCTGGCGCGCGCGCACCGGGCTTGAGATTCTCGACGGGATCGGCTCGACCGAGGCGTTGCACATCTTCATTTCCAACCGGCCGGGCCAGACCCGGGGCGGATCGAGCGGCACCCTGGTGCCCGGCTACGGCGCCAGGATCATCGACGATAACGGAGCCGAACTGCCGCCGGGCCAGCCCGGCCGGCTGTGGATCCAGGGTGGGTCGATCGCCGACCGCTACTGGCGCAACCCCGAGAAGACGGCGGCGGCGATGGTCGGCGGCTGGCTCGACACCGGCGACACCTATCTGCGCGACGAGGACGGCCATTTCTATTATTGCGGCCGCTCGGACGACATGCTGAAGGTCGGCGGGATCTGGTGTTCGCCGTTCGAGATCGAATCGGCGCTGATCGAGCATGCGGCGGTGCGGGAGGCGGCGGTGATCGGCCGCGCCGACGGCGACGGCCTGGTCAAGCCCGAGGCCTGGCTGGTGCTGACCGAGCAGGCCGTCGCGGACGCGGCGCTGGAGCAGGAATTGCGCCAGCATTGCAAGGCCCGGCTCGCCCCCTACAAGTTCCCGCGCCGCTTCCACTTCGTCGCCGACCTGCCCAAGACCGCCACCGGCAAGATCCAGCGCTTCCGCCTGCGCCTCGGCGCGGAGCCGGCGGAATGAGCGCCGCCTGGCTCTATGACGGGCTGCGCACCCCGTTCGGCCGCCATGGCGGCGCGCTGGCGCCGGTACGGCCGGACGAACTGGCCGCCGGGCTGATCCGCGCCCTGCTGGCCCGCGTCCCGCTCGATCCGGCCGCGATCGAGGATGTGGTGCTCGGCTGTGCCGGTCAGGCCGGCGAGGACGGGCGCAATCTCGGCCGCAACGCCGCCCTGCTGGCCGGCCTGCCGGTGACGGTGGGCGGGGCGACGGTCAACCGCTTGTGCGGCAGCGGCCTCCAGGCGGTGATCGACGCCGCCCGGGCGATCCGCCAAAGCGAGGGACGGCTGTTCCTGGCCGGCGGGGTCGAATCGATGACCCGCGCCCCGTTCGTGCTGAGCAAGGCGGCCAGCCCGTTCGGGCGCGACGTCGCCCTGTTCGACACCACCCTCGGCGCCCGTTTTCCCCACCCGGCCCTGGTCGCCGCCCACGGCAACGAGACGATGGCGGAAACCGCCGAGCTGGTCGCCGCCCGCCTCGGCATCGACCGCGCCGCCTGCGACCGCTTCGCCCTCGGCTCGCAGCGCAAGGCCGAGGCCGCCCGCGCCGCCGGCCGGCTGGCCGAGGAGATCGCTCCGGTGACGATTCCGCCGGCCCGACGCGGCGGCGCGCCGGTCGTGGTGGCCGAGGACGAGCATCCCCGCCCCGATACCAGCCTCGACTCGCTGGCCCGGCTGCGGCCGCTGGCCGAGGGCGGGGTGGTCACCGCCGGCAACGCCTCGGGGATCAATGACGGCGCCGCTTTGCTGCTGCTGGGCGACGAAAGCTTCGGGGCGGCGCACGGCCTCGCCCCGCTGGCCCGGCTGGAGGCCGCCGCCATCGCCGGGGTCGAGCCGCGCCTGATGGGGCTCGGCCCGGTGCCGGCGATCGCCAAGGTGCTCGACCGCGCCGGGCTGCTTCTGGCCGATCTCGACCTGATCGAGATCAACGAGGCCTTCGCCGCCCAGGTGCTGGGCTGCTGCCATCAGCTCGGGCTCCACCCCGACGATCCCCGCCTCAACCCCAATGGCGGCGCGATCGCGCTGGGCCATCCGCTCGGGGCCAGCGGCGCTCGCCTGGTCCTCGCCGCCGCGCGCGAACTGCGCCGGCGCGGCGGCGGCCATGCCCTGGTGACGCTGTGCATCGGCATCGGCCAGGGCATCGCCTTGATCCTCGCTTCCCCCGACCGGAGCGGATTCCGCAGGTGAACCGCGCCCGCCCCGGGCCACCGGCCGGCGCCGCCGGCCTCAAAAAAAGATCAGGAGGGACCTTCATGTTCAACAGACTGCGCCTGTGGCACCGGCTGATGGTGCTGGCGGTGCTGGGCGGACTCGGGGTGGCCGCCGCCACCGCGGTGGTGATCGCCCATCTGCACGAGACGATGTATGCCGACCGCCGCCACGAGGTGAAGCAGACGGTCGAGACCATGGCCGCCGTGCTGGCCGGCTATTTCGCCGACGCCAAGGCCGGGCGGATCAGCCAGGAGGAGGCGGTGCGGCGCAGCATCGAAACGGTCAACCGCACCCATTTCGGCGACGGCAATTACTTCTTCCTGTGCGACAGCCAGGGGGTGATGGTGGCCCATGGCGGCAGCCGCGAGGTGATCGGACGCAGCTTCCTCGACGCCAAGGCCCCCGACGGCACCTTCTTCGTGCGCGAGCAGATCCGGCTGTCGCACCAGCCCGACGGCGGGTTCGTCAGCTATGCCTGGCCCCGGGCCGGCGGCAGCGAGCCGGTGGGCAAGGTGTCCTATGTCCGCGCGGTCGAGGGGCTTGAGCCCTATCTCGGCGGCGGGCTGTACACCGACGACGTCGAGGCGGCGTTCCGCGCGGTGCTGATCAAGGTGGGACAGGTGGTGCTGGGGGTGGTGGCGCTGCTCGGCCTCGCCGTCTATGCCGTCGCCGCCGGCATCGCCCGGCCGCTGACCCGGATCACCGGGGACATGCGCCGGCTGGCCGAGGACGACACCGACGTCGAGGTGCCGTTCACCGAGCGCGGCGACGAGGTCGGCGCGCTGGCCCGCGCCCTGGCCACCTTCAAGGCCAACCGGCTGGAGATGGCGCGGCTGCGCGAGGAGCAGGCGGCGACGCGGCGCGAGGCCGAGGCAACCCACCGCCGCGAGATGCGGGCGCTGGCCGACCGGTTCGAGCAGGAGGTGGGGGCGCTGATCGCCCAGGCCGCCAACGCCGCCGGCAGCCTCGACCAGCAGGCCGGGGCGATGCGGCGCTCGGCCGAACAGACCAGCAGCGAGGCGGAGACCATCGCCCACGGCGCCGAGGAATCCTCGACCAACGCCCAGACCGTCGCCGCCGCCACCGAGCAGCTCGCCGCCTCGATCGTCGAGATCCAGCGGCAGGTCGGCCATGCCAGCCAGACCGCCGACAGCGCCGACCGCGAGGTCACCGCCGCCAACCGCAAGGCGGAAAGCCTGGCCCAGACCGCCGACCGGATCGGCCAGATCATCGACCTGATCTCGGCCATCGCCAGCCAGACCAACCTGCTGGCGCTGAACGCCACCATCGAGGCGGCGCGGGCGGGCGAGGCGGGCAAGGGCTTCGCGGTGGTGGCGGGCGAGGTCAAAAGCCTCGCCACCCAGACGGCGCGGGCGACCGAGGAGATCTCGGCCCAGGTCGCCACCATCCAGTCGGCCACCACCGATTCGGTAGCGGCGATGCAGCGGATCGCCGCCACCATCACCGAGGTCAAGCAGGTCTCGACCGCGATCGCCGCCGCGGTCGAACAGCAGGGCGCCGCCACCCGCGAGATCACCCGCAACGTCCAGCGCACCGCCGAGGCGACCGGGCAGGTCTCGTCCAGCATCGCCGGGGTGCGCGACGGCGCGGCCCGCACCGGCCGGGCGGCCCAGGACCTGAGCGAGGCATCGGAGGCGCTGACCGCCAATGCCGGCCGGCTCAAGACCCAGGTCGCGCTGTTCCTCGACCGGGTCCGCGCCGCCTGAGCGGGTCCAATCGAAAACGGGGGGACGGGCCGGCCCCGTCCCCCGTCAGATGTACTGACCGGCATCGACCTTCAACACCTCGCCGGTGATGCGGCGGGCCAGATCGGACAGCAGGAACAGGGTGGCGGCGGCGATGTCGCCGGCCTCGGGCAGGCGCTTCAAGGCGCTTTCCTCCTCGGCGCGGGCGCGGATCTCGGCCGGCAGCCGGGCGGTCATCTCGGTCAGCACCATCCCGGGCGCCACCGCGTTGACCGTCACCCCCTTGGGGCCGAACTCGCGCGCGGCGGTCTTGGTCAGGGCGATCAGCCCGCCTTTCGCGGCGGCGTAATTGGCCTGACCGAACTTGCCGCGCAGCCCGTTGATCGAGACGATGTTGACGATCCGCCCGGTGCCCGCCGCCACCATCCCCGGCGCGACGGCGCGGATCAGGTTGAACGCCCCGGTCAAATTGACCTGAAGCACCGCCTGCCAGTCCTCGTCGCTGAGCTTGAGCAGCGAGCGATCGCGGGTGATGCCGGCATTGTTGACCAGCAGCCCGGCCGGCCGGCCCACCGCCGCCACCGCCGCCGCCACCGAGGCCGGATCGGCGACATCGACCCGATGCAGCCGGCGGTCGGCGGGCACCGTGCCGCCCTGGTCGAACACATGGACCTCGGCCCCGCCGGCGACCAGCCCGTCGGCGATCGCCGCGCCGATGCCCCGGCCGCCGCCGGTGACGACCGCCACCCGGCCGGTGAAATCGAATTGCCCCCCGTCCATCCCGCTCCTCCCGTTTAGTTTATCGTATTATCGTACCTAAATACGCTTTATTTGTCGATCCCCGCGCCGCCGGAAGGGGGAGGGGGCGAAACCCGATTGAAGAGGGGATCGGGGGTGTCGTAAGACTCCGCCGGCGGCGGGCGACCGGGGACGGCGCCCGCCGCCCCCTTCCCCCCGATCACAACAGAGCATCCCGACGTGAACATCGTCCTCGGCACCACCTCTTCCGGCGCCCCCGCCTTCCTGTCGATCGAGGAATTGCTGTCGACCCGGCTGCTGGTGCAGGGCAATTCGGGCTCGGGCAAGTCGCACCTGCTGCGCCGGCTGGTCGAGCAGAGCGCCCAGGCGGTGCAGCAGGTGGTGATCGACCCGGAAGGCGATTTCGCCAGTCTGGCCCAGGTGTTCAACCATCTGGTGATCGACGCGGCGGCGCAGAGCGAGAACGGGATGCGCCAGATCGCCCGCCGCAGCCGGCAATCGCGGGTGTCGGTGGTGGTCACCCTCGAACATCTCGACACCGAGCGGCAGATGCGCCATGCCGCCGCCTTCCTCAACGGCCTGTTCGACATCGACCGCGCCTTCTGGACCCCGGCGCTGGTGGTGGTGGACGAGGCCCAGTTGTTCGCCCCCGCCGCCGCCGGCGATGTGTCGGACGAATCGCGCAAGCTGTCGCTGGAGGCGATGACCAACCTGATGTGCCGGGGGCGCAAGCGCGGTCTGGCCGGGATCATCGCCACCCAGCGTCTGGCCAAGCTGGCCAAGAACGTTGCCGCCGAGGCCAGCAACTTCCTGATGGGGCGGACCTTCCTCGACATCGACATGCAGCGCGCCGCCGACCTGCTCGGGATCGACCGCCGGCAGGCCGAGATGTTCCGCGACCTCGAATGCGGCCGCTTCGTCGGGCTGGGCCCGGCCTTGTCGCGCCGGCCGATCTCGATCGCGATCGGCGAGGTGCAGACCCGCAGCCATGCCGGCGGGGCGCGGCTGCTGCCGCTGCCGGAACGGTCGCAGGAAGAGGCGCGGGAATTGCTGTTCCAGGCCAACGCCCCGCAGATCCCCCGCTATGTCCCGGAGCAGAAGCCGGGCACCGAGGCGCTGCTGGCGGCGATGAAGGACCGCCCCGCCCCGCCCCCGACGCCGGACCCGCCGCCGGACCCGACCGATCCCCCGCCGCCCTCCGAAAGCGAGGTCCGCGAAGACGAGGAACCGGCGTCCGAACCGGAGACTCCGCCGGCCGCCACGGAACCCGCCGCCCGTTCCTCGGCGGAGGGGATCGACGCGGTGCTGGAGGACTTGTTCGCCGAGGCCGGCGCGACCGGGCGGGCGATCAACCGGCTCTACGACGAATTCCTGGCCCGCTGCCGCCGCCGCCGGCTGTCGGGCCGGGTGCTCGACCTCGCCAATTTCCGCCAGCGGGTGGTGCTGGCCCAGGCCGGGATCACCCCGGCGGTGGCCGCCCTGCCCGGCTGGCCGCAGGCGGTCGAGATCGCGAACCGGCTCGACGAGGCGTTGCAGGGCCTGTTCCTGCACCTGGCCAGCGCGGCGTTGCAGGATCTGCCCTGCCCCAACGACGCGATGATCGCCCAGGCCTGCGGCACCCATTCGCAGCGCCGCGCCCTTGGCCTGCTGGCGCGGCTCCAGGCGCTGGGGGTGATCGAGGTCTATGACGAACTCAACGGCCAGCGGGTGGTGGTGCTGACCGAGCCGCAATGGCGCACCGCCCCGGGCGACACCGGCACCGAACCCCCTTGGCTGTCCCCGGCCT
>JBDLVO010000045.1:0-4160 GCA_039804805.1 Pseudomonadota bacterium | reverse complement strand
CCACCCAGTTCGGCGCCGAGCCCAACACCCAGGTCAGCTTCGTCGATGCCGGCTTCCCCGGCATGCTGCCGGTGATCAACGAGGTCTGCGTCGAGCAGGCGGTGCGCACCGGCCTCGGCCTCAAGGCCCAGATCAACCTGACCAGCGTGTTCGCGCGGAAGAACTATTTCTACGCCGATTTGCCGCAGGGCTATCAGATCAGCCAGTTCGACAAGCCGATCGTCGGCGAGGGCGAGATCCTGCTCGACCTTGAGGACGGCACCACCCGCGCCGTCGGCATCGAGCGCCTGCACCTCGAACAGGATGCCGGCAAGTCGATCCACGACATGCACCCGAGCAAGTCGTTCATCGACCTCAACCGCTCCGGCGTCGCGCTGATGGAGATCGTCTCGAAGCCCGATCTGCGCAGCCCGGAAGAGGCGGGGCTCTACCTCACCAAGCTGCGCTCGATCCTGCGCTATCTCGGCACCTGCGACGGCAACATGCAGGAAGGCTCGATGCGCTGTGACGCCAATGTCAGCGTCCGCCCGGTCGGCTCGACCGAACTGCGCACCCGCTGCGAGATCAAGAACGTCAACTCGATCCGCTTCGTCCAGCAGGCGATCGAGTACGAAGCCCGCCGCCACGTCGAGGTCTACGAGGCGGGCGGGACCATCAAGCAGGAAACCCGGCTGTTCGATTCGGCGCGCGGCGAGACCCGCTCGATGCGCTCGAAGGAACAGGCCCACGATTACCGCTACTTCCCCGATCCCGATCTGCTGCCGCTGGTGATCCCGGCCGAGCTGGTCGAACGGATCAAGGCCGATTTGCCCGAACTGCCCGACGAGAAGAAGGCGCGGTTCATGAGCGAATACGGCCTCAACGCCTACGATGCCGGCGTGCTGGTGGCGGAAAAGACCTCGGCCGAGTTCTTCGAGACGGTCGCCAAGGGCCGCGACGCCAAGGCGGCCTGCAATTGGGTGATGGGCGATTTCTTCGCCGCCCTCAACGCCACCGGCCGCACCATCGAGGACCCGCCGGTCAGCGCCGCCAACCTCGGCGCCCTGATCGACCTGATCAAGGACGGGACCTTGTCGGGGCGTCTTGCCAAGGACGTGTTCGCTCTGATGGTCGAAACCGGCAAGGACCCCGCTACCCTGGTCGAGGAACGTGGGTTGCGGCAGGTGACGGATACCGGCGCGATCGAGGCCGAGGTGGACAAGATCATCGCCGCCAACCCCGACAAGGTCGAACAGGTCAAGGCCGGCAAGGTCACCCTGCTGGGCTGGTTCGTCGGTCAGGTGATGAAGGCCACCCAGGGCAAGGCCAATCCCGGCGTCGTCAACGACCTGCTCAAGAAGAAGGTTTTAGGGGAGTAAAAAGCGGGCTCTGCCCGCACCCGCCAGGAGCCAGCGGCTCCTGGACCTGCTTCGATTTAAAGGGGAGTCGCTTTCGGGCGGCTCCCTTATCTGTATCTGAAAGGCAGATCGTCCGGTTGCTGGGATCGGGGAAGGCTAAGATCCAGTGCCTGAAACACTCCTGCGCGATGCCAGACCTCTCGGTTGCCGATGACGTACAAGGCTTCCTTGGCCCGTGTTACCGCGACGTTGAGCAGATTGGGGTGGCTTCCGGCCCAGGTTCGGGCGCCGCTTTGTTCGTTGGCGGGGGCGCCGAGAATGAGGATGACCGCTTCGGCCTCCCGTCCCTGCACGGTATGAACCGTGCCGACCCGTTCCTTGCTCCATGATTCGGAATCGCCGCCCCAGATTTCGGCGATCCGTTCGCGTCGGATCATTTCCCGCATCTCGCGCTGCACGATGCGAAAGGGGGTGATTAGGTACAGGTCCGGTCCCGTGCCGTCCTTGATCCCAACGCCGGCATCGATCAGGCGGCGCAGGAGGGAAAGCGCGGTCCCTCCTTCCTCTTCCGACCATTTATCGCTGCCGCTGCTGTTCCGGACATCGAGCCACGCCGATGGCCCCAGCACCTCCTGAATGATCGATTGGGAGGTCGTTTTGGCCTGAACCATCAGTCCGCCATAGGCGATCCGGTTCGATATCCCGAACATCGGCTCGCCGCAGCGGCGATGCACCAACAGAGGGACCCCCACCGTTCGCTCGCCATCCTGGGCGGGGAAGGTCGCCGTGAAGGGCGTCGCTTGGTCGCTCAATGTCTGCACCGACGCTTCCGGCGCGTTGAAGCGGTCGGACTCCACGCCGAACTGGTGAAAAATCGCCTCGGTCAGGCTGCGCGGCAGCGTCACTACCGGTTCGATCTGGAGCGGATCGCCCACGACCACCGCGCGGCAGGTCCGCATCAGGGCGCCGATCGCCGCCTGGGGGACGGCTTGACCCGCTTCATCGATCAGCAGCCAGCCCAGGCTTTCCGGGGGAAGAGCCCCCAGCATCCGCTCCACCGAGGCGAAGGTGGTGGAAATCACCGGGACCACCAGAAACAGCGATGACCACAAATCCGGTGCCAGGGCGGCCTTGGCCGGAGTGGGCAGCGCCTTGCCGGAAAAGCAGGTCATCAATGCCCCGAGATTGTGGCGGAGAGGCTTGGCCGCCGCATCGATGAAAGCCCGATGCAATTCGATCACCGCGATGAAGACCTCATCGCGGATCCGCTGTGTCTCCGGATCCAGCCATGGCGTCGCCTTATGACGGTCCTCATGGGGGAGGGCGAAAAAGGCGGGATCGGTCAGCACCGCTCCCAGACGACCGCGCGCCTCGTCGCAGGTCCGTTGGCGGGCGGCATGATCGGCGGTTGCCGTCGCCAGCGTGTGCTCCGCCTGGAGGATCAGGTCCAACTGCTGGCGCAGGGCCATCTCCTGGACGCCCAACGCCTGTTTCGCCGCCGCATCGGCGGCGGCGGCAGCTTTTTCACGTTCCACCAGGGAGGATCGCAGCGTCTGCCAGCTCCGGGCCGAAGCCAGTCGTAGCAAACGGGCCGCGAACTCTGGTTTGGCGCTGTCATGGACCTGAAGCTCCTGGCGCGCGGCGGCGAGCGCGGTCGCGGTGGCCAGGGCCTCGCCGTTGGCCCGATCCCGCGCCGCTTCCACCGCCTTGGCCTCGGTGCGGGCGGTCTCCAGGGCCGAGGCCATCGCGTCGATGCGCTGTCTTGCCTCTGTGAGGCCGAGGAGGTTCTGCCGGGTTTTTTCCAGCGTCGCCAATTCGCGACGGCTGCGGTTCAGGGCGTCGATGAATGTGGTGCGCGCGCTCTTCCACCGGACCAGGGCTTCCTCGTGTGTGCCTGGGGGTGTCTCCTCAAGAATAATTCGCGGCGGACGCCGATATCTCTCGCCGGTCTGGGGGTCTGTTTCCTCGATGAAACGGGGGGAGCCGACGATGTGCGCGAGGTAAGTTGATAATCCAAATTCTTCATCCCACCAGAAGGTCTGGCGGAATTTATGGCGATTGAGGGAGTTTCCCAATATTCCGGCGGCAAGACCCCAACTGTCTTTTTGTGGGTTGAGGGCGTCGGCCGTCGCCTTGAAATATCTCAGCTTGACGTCATCGGCGATCGCGTCCAGGCCGGGAAGCTCGGCGCTGATGTTCTCGACGGCCTTGTTGTTGGAAGAGGCAACGAGAATTTCAAAACCCTTGAGGCGCGGATCAAGTCGATAAAGATGCAGCCAGGCCGAACCGGCGGCGATTTTCTCTCCGCTAGCTGAGAAGGCCTTCTCGGGATCATCGAACGTTGCCAGGATTTCCGCCCGGCTGGTCACCAGAGCGGCCACCAAATCGCGCAGCAGGGTGGTCTTGCCGGTGCCGGGAGGGCCGTTGACCGACAGCACGCCGGGCCCCTTCAGCGTCTGGGTCGCCAGATTGACTGCCGCCTGTTGCAGCAACACCAGGGAGTGGCGGCCCTTGCCCGGCCAGCGTCCGGGCGGAGTTGCCCGTGGCGCCACCGCCGCCTCCAACGCCCCCGTGTCGTCCAGCAGGTCCTGACGTCGAGATGGCTGATCGACCCCCAGATAGCGGCGCAGGTTTGTCGTCGCCCGTTTCTTCTCGAACAGGTCTCGGGCCTTGGCGAGATCTCCCAGGAAGAAGCTGTTGAGCAGCAAGGGCTCGGGTGGTTCCGGGGTCTTGAAAAACTGGTAGGAGCGAATCGCGAATTTCGGCGGTTCGACCTTGGATGCGGGGAGGTTGAGGGCAGTCACCAGCCATTGATAGCAGATC
>JBDLVO010000044.1:0-3058 GCA_039804805.1 Pseudomonadota bacterium | reverse complement strand
CTGGCCGAGCCGCTGCGGCGCGACCTGGCCGACCGGCTCGACACGGTGATGATGCGGTTCCTGTCGAGCGGCGCGGTGATCGAACGGCTCGACACCCTCGACGATCCGCTCGCCGCCCGCGCCATCCGGCTGGTCAGGTTCTGCGGCTCCGGGCTGCTGATCGAGGGCCGCTCGCTCGCCTTTGCCCGTGCCCGGGTGGTGTCCCACCTGCGCCAGCCGCAGTTCGAGCAGAAATTCCGCGAGAGCTACGGCGATCCGGCCGAGGCCGAACACGCCCTGCGCGCCTTTCACCGCCTGCTGGTCGAGACCGGCTTCGACGCGCGCGGCCGGCCGACCTGATCCCCGCCGCGCGCGGAAGGGGATCGGGCCGCCGCCGGGGCATCCCGGCCGCGCCGTGTGACCGAACGGGTCGAGTTTGGCGGCCGGCCAGCCCGCGCGGCGTCCGCGCCTCGCCGTCCCGGCATGACCGGACCCGACGGGTCATTTCATCGGCGGGGCGGCATCAGTCCTCGCTTTCAGCGGGAGCCCGACAGAAGAAATCGGGGTCGGACAGAGTCGACGCCGAAACCGTGATCATCGTCTTGGGATGGGCACGGTTGTAGAGGCGGGCATGCAGGATCCCATCGACATGCTCGAAGATCTTCTCGACGACCCACACGGTATTTTTATTGTCATTGGCCTTAACGAACTTGTCACCGACCTGTGCGTCGACCGATTTTCGCTTGAACATTCCTGCTCTCACCCTTGGGGACAAACACGATAACCATCGGCCGGGGGGAGCGTGTCCCAGCCGAGGCTTAGCCTATATGACCCGGCGGCGGAGGTGAAGGGGAGACCATCTTGCGGCCGGTCGGGGCGGGGCAAAGATGAATCCTATCCTTCGGGATAAAGGCTCCGGCGGCGGCACGCATGGGCGAATGTCGCGACGAGTGGCGGAAGAGCGTGGCGCGTTCAACCGTCGCTCCGCAACTTGGCGACAGGGCATATATCTTTGTGTCTAATTAGTCCCGCTGGGGCGATCGGCCGGGACAGACCTTTTTTTTGTTCTTAACGGACCCCCGGTATGGTATAAGGAAAAGTCCCCCGAGTTAGGTCGCGGGGCAAGTTGCCGAGAGGCGCGTCCGAGCGGGAGTTCGCTCACCAAAACAAACCACGATGCCGTGATCGGCCGCGTTTCAACACGCGGGCACTCCCTTTTGCGTTCTCGACAGAACGAAGAGGGGCGTGATCGCGGTGGCACTGGTCCTCATTCTTAGGGAATCCGAAGAGATGACGGTCGTTTCTTTTGCCCAGGGCGATTATGTGGTCTATCCCACCCACGGTGTCGGTCAGGTGATTTCCATCGAGACCCAGGAAATCGCCGGGATGAAAATCCAGTTGTTCGTCATTACTTTCGATCGCGACCGCATGACTCTTCGCGTCCCGGTGAGCAAGGCCCAGAAGTCCGGCCTGCGCAAATTGTCTTCCCGTTCGGTGATGGAGACCGCGCTGACCACGCTGAAGGGCCGCGCCAAGGTCAAGCGGACGATGTGGAGCCGCCGCGCCCAGGAATACGAGGCCAAGATCAATTCCGGCGACCCGGTTTCGATCGCCGAGGTGGTGCGCGACCTGCACCGCAACGCCAACCAGCCCGACCAGTCCTATAGCGAGCGTCAGATCTACGAAGCCGCGCTCGAGCGCCTCGCCGCCGAGCTGGCCGCGGTCGAGCGGATCGACACCGACGCCGCCACCGCCCGGCTGGAAAGCCTGCTCGAAGCCGCCTGAGACGACCCGGCGGGCAGGAAAACGGACCAGGAAAAGCGAGGGGGGCGCCAATCGGCGCCCCCCTTTTTGTACTCGCGACCGGATCAGGCCTGATCGAACAGCGCGGTCGACAGGTAGCGCTCGGCGAAGGAGGGGATGATCGCGACGATCAGCTTGCCCGCGTTCTCCGGCCGCCCGCCCAGTTCCAGCGCCGCCGCCAGCGCCGCGCCCGAGGAGATGCCGACCGGGATCCCTTCGGTCTTGGCGGCGCGCCGGGCGGTGCCGAGGGCGGTCTCGTTGCCGATCTGAAGGATTTCGTCGAGCACCGAACGGTCGAGGATGTCGGGGACGAAGCCGGCGCCGATGCCCTGGATCTTGTGCGGGCCGGGGGCGCCGCCCGACAGCACCGGGCTGTCCTCGGGTTCGACCGCCACCACGCGCACCCCCGGCTTGCGGGCCTTCAGCGCCTTGCCGACGCCGGTGATGGTGCCGCCGGTGCCGACGCCGGCGACCAGGATGTCGATCTTGCCGTCGGTGTCGGCCCAGATCTCCTCGGCGGTGGTGCGGGCATGGACCGCCGGGTTGGCCGGATTCTTGAACTGCTGGGGAATGATCGCGCCCGGGGTGGCCGCCGCCAGTTCCTCGGCCTGGCGCACCGCGCCGGTCATGCCCTTCGAGGCCGGGGTCAGCACGATTTCGGCCCCCAGCAATTGCAGCATCTTGCGCCGCTCGATCGACATGCTTTCCGGCATGGTCAGAATCAGCTTGTAGCCCTTGGCGGCGGCGACGAAGGCCAGCGCGATGCCGGTGTTGCCCGAGGTCGGCTCGATGATGGTGCCGCCCGGCTGCAACGCGCCGGCCGCCTCGGCCGCCTCGATCAGGGCGACGCCGATGCGGTCCTTGACCGAGGCCAGCGGGTTGAAGAATTCGAGCTTGCCGACGATGTCGGCCTTGACCCCCGCCTCGGCGGCGAGTCGCTTGAAGCGCACCAGCGGGGTGGCGCCGATCGTGTCGATGATGCTGTCGTAAATCTTGCCGCGGAAGCTGGCCGGGGCACCCTGCTCGCTGCTCATTCCGAAAACTCCAGGAAAACAGTGTACAAATTATTTTATATACACTAGCGCATTTGCGAGGGGGAGGGAAGCGCCGCGCGTGGGGAGAGCGCGGCGATCGGGCCACGACCGATCCGCGTCCGACGGCGGGGGCGCGCGGAGCGTTGGCGAGGATCAAAGGGAGAAAAGGGGGGGGCGGGGCTTGGCCCCAGAGCCGGGCCGGGGCCAGGCGGCCGGTCGCGGGTGCCGTCACCGGCCGCCCT
>JBDLVO010000043.1:0-4655 GCA_039804805.1 Pseudomonadota bacterium | reverse complement strand
CGACCAGGACGCCGGCCTCGAGATGGAAAGGATCCCGGCATGACCCTCGACGTGGTGGTTGCCGGCCAGGACCGGTTCGCCGCGCTGTGCCGCGAGGTGGTCACCCTGCTGCCGCACGCCGATCGGCCACCGGGCGAGGAGGATGACCTGATCGCGTTCGGCCTCGATTCACTCCATGTGATGCGGCTGGTCGCCAGTTTGCGCCAGGCCGGAGCCGACATCACCTTCGCCGCCCTGATCGAGCGGCCGACCCTGGCTGCCTGGCGGGCGCTGCTGGATCCCCGCGCCCCCATGCCGGCCCCGTCGGCGCCAGCCGACCCGACCGATCCGGCGGAACCCGACCCGGCCCGGCCGTTCGGCCTGACCGACGTCCAGCATGCCTACTGGATCGGCCGCCGCGACGACCAGCCGCTTGGCGGGGTCGGCTGCCACGCCTATCTCGAACTCGACGGCCGGGGCCTCGAACCGACCCGGCTGGCCGCCGCCTGGCACCGGCTGATCCACCGCCATGGCATGTTGCGGGCGACGTTCGACCAGGACGGCACCCAGCATGTGCCGCCGCCTCCGGCCCGGCCGGACCCGCTGCCGCTGCACGACCTGCGCGACGAGACGCAGGAACGCACGGCGGCGGCGCTGGCGGCGGTACGGGACCGCCTGTCCCATCGCCGTCTGCGGGTCGAGGCCGGCGAGGTGGCCGGGCTTGAACTGAGCCTGCTGCCCGATGGGGCAACCCGGCTGCATTTCGATCTCGACCTGCTGGTGGCCGACGTCCACAGCCTGCGGATCCTGCTGCGCGACCTTGCCGCCGCCTACCGGGACGAGGCCGTCCCCCCGGCCCCGGCCGGATGGAGCTTCGCCGTCCATCTCGCCGAGGACGCACGGCGCAGGCAGGCCAGCCATGAGATCGACCGCGCCTATTGGCGGCAACGGCTGGCGACCCTGCCCAACGGCCCGGCCCTGCCGCTGGCCCGCCCGCCGGCGGAAGCGACCCCGCCCCGCTTCACCCGCCGCGGCCACCGGCTGACGCCAGCGGCGTGGGAGGCGCTACGCGCCGCCGCCGCCCGTCACCGGATCACCCCGGCACTGGTGCTGGCCACCGCTTATGCCGAAACCCTGGCGCGCTGGAGCGAGAGCCCCCGCTTTCTGCTCAACCTGCCGCTGTTCGACCGACAGGGCGTCCACGCCGGGCTGGAAGAGGTGGTGGCCGACTTCACCAACCTGCTGCTGCTCGACGTCGCCTGCGACGCGGAGACGGATTTCGTCGCCCAGGCCCGCCGCCTGCAACAGCAGGTGCACGCCGATATCGACCATGCCGGCTATTCCGGCGTGCGGGTGCTGCGCGACCTGGCCCGACTGCGACCGGACGAGCGGGTCGCCGCCCCGGTGGTGTTCGCCTGCAACCTGGATGCGCCACTGATCGACGACACCACCCGCGCCGTGCTGGGCGAACTGGGCGAGATGATCTCGCAGACTCCGCAAGTATGGCTCGACCACCAGGTCTACCGACTGGAGGGGGGACTGTTGCTGGCCTGGGACGCGGTCGAGGATCTGTTTCCGCCCGGCCTGCTCGACGCGATGTTCGCCGCCTATGTCGCCCGGCTTGAAACCCTGGCCGCCGACCCGGCAGCGTGGGAGCGTCCCGCCCCCGCCGCCCTGCCGCCGTCGCAGCGGGCGGTGCGCGACCGGGTCAACGCCACCCGGGCCGATTACCGGCCCCGCCGGCTGGAGGACGACCTGTTCCGGATCGCCGCCGCCGACCCCGGGCGGGTGGCGCTGATCGAAGCCGGCCGGCCGCCGCTCGCCTTCGGCGCCCTGGCCCATCGCGCCCTCCAACTCGCCGCCCTGCTGCTCGACCAGGGGCTCCAGCCGGGCGAACCGGTCGCGGTGACCCTGCCGCGCGGCGCCGATCAGGTGATCGCCGTGCTCGGCGTGCTGGCCGCCGGCGGTTGCTACGTCCCGGTCGGACCTGACCAGCCACCGGCCCGCCAGGCCCGCATCCATCGCGCCGCCGGCATCCGCCGGGTGGTGATCCCGCCCGATCTGGTCCAGGCCGCCGGCCGCCCACCCCTGGCCGGCCCCCGCGCCACCGCCCCCGACCAGCCGGCCTACATCATCTTCACCTCCGGCTCGACCGGCGAGCCCAAGGGGGTCGAGGTCACCCACCGCGCCGCGATCAACACCATCGACGCCGTCAACCGCCGCCACCGCGTCGGCCCCGACGATCGCGGCCTGGCGGTGTCGGCGCTCGATTTCGACCTGTCGGTCTACGATCTGTTCGGCCTGCTCGGCACCGGCGCCGCGCTGGTGCTGATCGACGGAAGCGAACGCCGCGACCCCGCCGCCTGGCTGCGGCTGGTCCGCCGCCATCGCGTCACCGTCTGGAACAGCGTCCCGGTCCTGCTCGACATGCTGCTGGTGATGGCCGAGGCCGAACCCGACCCGCTGCCGCTGCGCCTGGCCCTGGTCTCCGGCGACTGGGTCGGCCTCGACCTGCCCGACCGCTTCGCCGCCGCCACCGCCGGCGCCGGACGCATGGTCGCCCTCGGCGGCGCCACCGAGGCGGCGATCTGGTCCAATGCCTGCGAGATCGACGGGCCGCCGCCGCCGCACTGGCGTTCGATCCCCTATGGCCAGCCGCTCCCCAACCAGAGCTACCGCGTGGTCGATGCCCTCGGCCGCGACTGCCCCGACTGGGTCGCGGGCGAATTGTGGATCGGCGGCGACGGCCTCGCCACCGGCTATCGCGGCGACCCCGACCTGACCGCCCGCCGCTTCGTCCACCAGCACGGCCACCGCTGGTACCGCACCGGCGACCGGGGCCGCTACTGGCCCGACGGCACGCTCGAATTCCTCGGTCGGCTCGACCACCAGATCAAGCTGCGCGGCCACCGCATCGAACTGGGCGAGGTCGAGGCCGCCCTGCACGCGCTGCCCGGGGTCCGCCAGGCCGTGGCCGTCGCCATCGGCAGCCCGCCCACCCTCGCCGCCGCCCTGGTCGCCGACGCCGCCGGCCCCGGCCCCGACGCCCTGATCCGCGCCGCCCTGGCCGAGCGTCTGCCCGATTACATGATCCCCACCACCCTGGCCCGCCTCGCGGCCCTGCCGCTGTCCGCCAACGGCAAGGTCGATCGTGCCGCCCTCGCCGCCCGCCTTGCCGAAGCCGCCCCCGGCCCGGCCGAGACCGCCGAGCCGCCACGGGACGAACGCGAACGTCAGGTCGCCGCGCTGTGGGGTGAGGTGCTGGACCTGGATCCACGCCGGATCCGGCGCGATGACGATTTCTTCCGGATCGGTGGCGACAGCCTGCTCGCCACCCGGCTTGTCGCCCGCCTCGGGCATCGCGGCCTGCGGGCCGGGCATCCGTTGCGTCTGCTGTTCGCCCACCCGGTCCTGTCCGACTTCGCCGCCGGCCTGGAGACAGGAACGGCGGAGGCCGCCACGACGATCGAACCGGACCCGCAGCGACGCGACCAGCCCTTCCCGCTGACCGAGGTCCAGCAGGCCTACCGGCTGGGGCAGGATCCCGGCCTGCCGCTGGCCTGCGGCACCCGTTACTTCCTTGAACTGGACGGGGCGGGAGTCGATCTGGTCCGGCTCGAAGCGGGGTGGAACCGGCTGATCGCGCGCCATGAGATGCTGCGGGCCGTCCTGACCGCCGACGGGCAGCAACAGATCCTGCGCACGGTGCCGCCGCTGCGGATCGGTCGCGACCCCCGGCCCGCCGCCGATGCGGCCGAAGCCAGCCGCCGCCTGCGCACCCGGATGGAACACCAGCCGGCCGATCGCACCCGCTGGCCGTTGTTCGACCTGCACGCGGTCAATCATGGCGCCGGACGCTGCCGGCTCGGCCTCACGGTGGATTACCTGTTGCTTGACGGCTTCAGCGTCAAGCTGCTGCTCGGGGAACTGATCGCCCTGTATCGCGATCCCGCCGCCCCGCTGCCGCCACTCGGCCTGTCCTTCCGCGATTACGTCCTCCAGACCGCCGCCGCCCCGGCCACGCTGGCCCGCGACCTGGCCTATTGGCGCGGCCGTCTCGACGACCTGCCGCCGGCCCCGGCCCTGCCCCTCGCCCGCGACCCCGCCACCATCGCCCCGGTACGGTTCCATCGCCGCGAGGCCCGCCTGACCGCGTCATCCTGGCGCACCCTGCGCGCCGAGGCACGACGACACGGCCTCACCCCCTCGGCGCTGCTGCTGACCGCCTATGCCGAAACCCTGGCCCGCTGGAGCGGCGGCGATCCGCTGACCCTCACCCTGACCCTGTTCGACCGACGCGAGGTCCATCCCGACATCAACCGGATCCTGGGCGACTTCACCACCCTGGCCCCGGTGGCGATCCACCCGGCGGCAGGGGAGCGCGGCTTCCTCGAACTGGCGCGGCGGGTGCGCGGCGATCTGGCCGAGGGACTCGAACATCGCGCCGTCTCCGCGATCTGGGTGCAGCGCGAACGGGCCCGCCGGGTCGGGCTGGCGGCCGCGACACTGCCAGTGGTGTTCACCAGCACCCTCGGCCTCGGCGACGACCTGTGGCGCGGCCGGCCGGACGACTTCCCCGCCCCGGTCGGCGGCCAATCGGAAACCCCGCAGGTGTGGCTCGACCATCAGGTCTACGAAATCGACGATCACCTGCTGCTGACCTGGGACGCGATCGA
>JBDLVO010000042.1:0-3312 GCA_039804805.1 Pseudomonadota bacterium | reverse complement strand
TCGATGCGGATGCCCCAGCGCCCCAGTTCGTCGGCGACGCGGCGGGCCAGGGCGCGGTCGGGGGTGACCAGGGCGGCGGTGCGGCCCTCGACGTCCAGCGCCCGGCGCAGCATCAGGGCGATCGCCCCCGCCTCCTCGCGCGGGCCGGGGGCGTCGAGCCGGGTCACCCCGACCAGCGCCTCGGCCGGCACCGGCCCGAGATCGCGCCACGCCTCGCAGGTGGCGGCGGGACGCAGCGCCTCGGCCGCCAGCCGGACCCGCGCCGGACGGGGGCCGTCGGCCTCGTCCAACGGAACGACGGCGGTGCGGTCGATCCCGATCCGCCCCAGCAGCGCCTTCAGCCCGTATTGGGGATGGGTCGGGTCGAGCGCGTCCCAACTCGCGGCATCGCCGCCGAGATCGAGCCCGGGCAGGATCACCCGGCCCTGGGGCAGGCGGGCGATGGCGGCGAGCAGCTCGGCCACCGCCGGATGGGAGCCGGTGGTGCCGGCGGCGATCACCGGATGGGCGGGGGGCCGCGCCGCCCAGGCCGCCAGCCGGGCGGCAACGGCATGGTTGAGCCGTTCCGCCGGGTCGATCGCGCCGCGCTCGGCCAGGATGCCCGGCCAGAGTCTGGTGACGATGGCAAGGAAGCGCAGCGTCACCTGCCAGTGGGTGGCGTGGTCCTCCGGCACCAGCCGATCAAGCCCGGCCGGGTCGAGCCGCTCCGCCGCGATCTCGTCGAGCAGCCGCCCCAACTCGGTCGCCAGCCGCGCCGCCTGATCCGGCGGCGGCGGCGGTCCCCCCTGACCGGCGGCGAAGGCCAGCACCAGCCGGGTCAGACTGAGACGCCGCTCCAGCCCCGGCAGCACCGGGGCGAGATCGGCCACATCGCCGGGATCATCGGAATCGAGGTCGCCGAGCGGATGCAGCCGGGGCAGCAGCACCGGCCGGCCGCCGCTTTGACGCAGGAAGGCATCGGCCAGGGCGCGACAGGCGCGCCGGTTGGGCAGCAGCACCTCCATCCCGGCCAGGGTCAGCGGGTCGTCGCCGGCCTCGGCCAGCAGCAGGGCGGCCAGCCGATCGACGAACGGCACGCCGGGGGGAAGGGTCAGCACCGCCCCCGGGCGGACGGTCTCGCTCATCCCGCTCCTCCCCCATGGGTTCGAAGGGCCGATGGCCCTTCGCGGAGAGCGCCGAGAGGCAGAGCCTCTCGGCTGTTCAGCCTTTCTTGACCCTGGTCGTGGCGGCCTTCTTCTTCGCCGCCGGCTTGGGCTCCTCGTCCCCGGCCGGCGCCGCCGGCTTGGCCGCCGCCTTGCGCGGCGCGGCCTTCTTCGCCGCCGCTCCCTTCGCCGCCGGGGCCTTGGCCGCCTTGGCGTCGATCAGCCCCAGCGCCGCCTCCAGCGTCACCTCGTCGGGGCCGGTGCCCTTCGGCAGGGTGGCGTGGGTGCCGTTCCACGAGGCGTAGGGCCCGTAGCGCCCCTCATGCAGGGTGACCGGCTTGCCGTCGCGCTCGCCCAACGTCTTGAGCGGTGCCGCGCCGGCACGGCCGCCCTTCGGCTGGGCCAGCAATTCCACCGCCCGGTTCATGCCGATGGTCAGAACGTCGTCGTCCTTCCCGAGCGACTTGTAGGTGCCGTCATGCAGCAGGTAAGGGCCGAACTTCCCCACCCCGGCGCTGATCGGCTTGCGGCTGTCGGGATGAACCCCCAGCTCGCGCGGCAAGGCCAGCAGCCGGCAGGCGACGTCGAGGGTGACGTCGGCCGGCTCGAGGCCGCGATAGAGCGACACCCGCTTCGGCTTGGGCGCCGCCACCTTCTTCGGCTTCTTCGGCGCCGCCTTCTTCTTGCCCTTGGCCGGGGCCTCCTCGGCCGCCGGCGCCGGCTCGGCCGGGGCGGCGGCGGCCAGCGCGGCGAGGCTGGTCTCGTCGCCCAACTGGACATACGGCCCGTAAGGCCCCTTGCGCAGGGTCACCGGCAACCCGGTTTCGGGGTCGTTGCCCAGCTCGCGCGGCGCCTCGCGCGCCTCCTCCTCGCCCTCGGCCCCGGTGGTCAGCGGCCGGGTGAAGCGGCATTCGGGATAGGACGAGCAGCCGATGAAGGCGCCGAACTTGCCGAGCTTCAGCGACAGCCGGCCGGAATGGCAGGTCGGGCAGGCGCGCGGGTCGCCGCCATCCTCGCGCTCGGGGAAGAAATGCGGCCCGAGCAGGGCGTCGAGGGCGTCGAGCACCTCGGCGACGCGCAGGTCGCGGGTATCCTCGACCGAAGCCGAGAACGCCTGCCAGAACCCTTCGAGCACGGTGCGCCAGGCGATCCGCCCGCCCGAGATGTCATCGAGCTGGTTTTCGAGGTCGGCGGTGAAATTGTATTCGACGTAGCGGCCGAAGAAGCTTTCGAGGAACGCCGTCACCAGCCGGCCGCGATCCTCGGGGACGAAGCGGCGCTGGTCGAGCCGGACGTAATCGCGGTCCTGCAACACCGAAATGATCGAGGCGTAGGTCGAGGGCCGGCCGATCCCCAGTTCCTCCAGCCGTTTGACCAGACTGGCTTCGGTGAAGCGCGGCGGCGGCTGGGTGAAATGCTGCTCGGGCCGCAGTGCCTCGAGCCCCATCGGGTCGGCCGGGGCGACATCGGGCAGCAGCCGGTCGGCCTCGTCCTCGTCGCTGTCGTCGCGGTCCTCGCGATAGAGGGTGAGGAAGCCGTCGAACACCACCACCGAGCCGGTGGCGCGGAACACCAGCGCCTTGTCCAGGCTTTCGATATCGACCGCGACCTGATCAAGCTCGGCCGAGGCCATCTGGCTGGCCAGGGTGCGCTTCCAGATCAGTTCGTAGAGGCGGAGCTGGTCGCGATCGAGCACGCCGGCCAATTGGTCGGGGCGGCGGGCGAGATCGGTCGGGCGGATCGCCTCGTGCGCCTCCTGGGCGTTCTTGGCCTTGGTCTTGTAGAGGCGCGGGCTGTCGGGCAGATAGCGCCCGCCCCAGGTGGCGTCGATCACCGCGCGGGCACCGGCGATCGCCTCGGCCGCCATCTGCACGCCGTCGGTTCGCATGTAGGTGATCAGACCGACCGTCTCGCCGCCGAGGTCGATGCCTTCATACAGGCGCTGGGCGATCTGCATCGTCCGCGCCGCCGACAAATGCAGCTTGCGGCTGGCCTCCTGCTGGAGGGTCGAGGTGGTGAAGGGCGGGAAGGGATGGCGCTTGGCCCGCTTGCGCTCGACCTCGGCGACGCGGTAGCGGGCGGCCTGGGCGCGCGCCTCGGCCGCCCGGGCGAGGGCCTCGGTGCCCAGGTCGAACTTGTCGAGCTTGCGGCCGTCGAGATGGGTCAGCCC
>JBDLVO010000041.1:0-3950 GCA_039804805.1 Pseudomonadota bacterium | reverse complement strand
ATCGCGCTGCTCTGCCTGCTGCCGTTCGCATTCCGGCCGATGCGGCGGGACTGGCCGCGCTACTGGGCGCTGCGCTGGCGGGTGCTGGGGGTGGCGACGGTGGGGGTCGCCGCCTTCAACTCGCTGGTCTATCTCGGCCTGCGCAGCACCACCGCGACCAACGGCCTGCTGCTCAATACCCTGATCCCACTGCTGATCGTGCTGCTCGGCGCCCTGCTCTACCGCCAGCCGCTCCAGACGGGGCAGCGGCTCGGGCTGGCGCTGTCCTTCGCCGGAGCGCTGACCCTGGTGCTGCAAGGGCACTGGACCCAATGGGGCGGCCTGACTTTGGTGCCGGGCGACGGCATCGTGCTGACGGCGATGCTGTGCTGGGCGCTCTATACCCTGTGGCTGCGCCAGTTGCCCGCCGACCTCGACCGGGTCGGGCTGATGGGGGTGCAGATCGTGGTGGCGCTGGTCGAACTGCTGCCGTTCCTGCTGGCCGAGCAGATCGGCGGCGGCGCGACGCATTGGAGCCCGACCACCCTGGCCGCCCTGCTCTATGTCGGCCTGTTCCCCTCGGTGCTGGCCTACCTGCTCTACGCCCATGCGGTGCAGCGGTTCGGGCCGGCGCTGGCCGGGCTCAGCATCCATCTGATGCCGGTCTACGGGGTGCTGCTGTCGATGCTGCTGCTGGGCGAACGGCCGCAGCCCTACCACGCCGCCGGCATCGGCGCGATCGCCGCCGGACTGCTATGCTCGCACCGCTGGCGCCGGGGGACTCAGGGCGGCGGCGGATAGGCGGCGGGCGGCGGATAATAGACCGTCGGCGGCGGGTAATAGACCGCGGGCGGCGGGGTGTAGACCACCGCCGGCGGCGGCGTGTAGACCACGGTCGGCGGCGGGGTATAGACCACCGTCGGCTGCGGCACCTGATTGCCCTTGGCCGCCATGCATTGCAGATAGGCGTTGTCGTACTGGCGCTGGAGGCCGGACTGGCTGTGATAGGAAGAGCCGGCCCCGACCGCGGTACCGGCGGCGACGCCCCCGGCGGCACCGATCGCCGCGCCATGGCCGCCGCCGGCCGCCGCGCCCAGTCCGGCGCCGAGGGCGCCGCCGATCAAGGCCGCGCCGACCGCGCGCTCGTTGGCCGACTGGGCCTGGCCGCTGACCTGCTCCGAGGCGTATTGCTTGCAGAGATATTGATCCTGCTGGAATTGCTCGAACGGCTTGTTGGCGCCGGGCATCACCAGCACATGCGGGTTGGTGGGGGTCGCCGCGCAGCCGGACAACGCCAGCAGGGCGCCGAGGGCGACGGGAAGGGTACGGACCATGACGTCATGACCTCATGCGAAAGCCGGAGCGGTGACCGCGTGATGGGGCATCCTGACGCGGCGTGATGGCGGGATGATGGCGCCGCCACCATCCCCGGCGCAAGACTGCCTCTCGGCCGTAGCCCGGAACGCGCGTCCCCTACCCGGCCCGTCCCCGTCGCAGATCGGCGAGGATCGCGGCGGCGAAGCCCGCCACCGAGCCGAGATAGCGCCGCCCCATCCGCCCCGGCTCCAGCCCGACCCGCCACAGCCATTCCAGATTGAGCCGCTGCACCCAGCGCGGCGGCAGCGGGGTCAGGCCAAGGGCGATCTTGATCGACTGGCCGATGCACAGCGCCCAGCAGGGCGGCAGCAGGGCGCGATGGGTGGCGACGAACACCTCGCTGCGCGGGGCGCCGACCGCCATCAGCAGCAGGGTGGTGCCGTGGGCGCCGATCGCGTCGGCCAGGCCGCGGCCATAGCCGGCGTCCCGTTCGAACCCGAACGGCGGAATGACGGCGGCAACGCTTGCGGCCATCCCGTGGCGCTCGGCCCACGCGGCCAGGACGGCGGCGGTCGCCGCGCCATCGACCACGCAGAACAGGCGCTGGCCGGCCAGCCGTTCCGGCGCGGCGAACAGCTCGGCCACCACCTCGCGGCCGGTGACCCGGCCGGGCACGGCGCAGCCGCGCAGCCGGGCGTAGTAATAGACCGGGAAGCCGTCGCACAGGATGATCTCGGCCTCGGCGCAGGCCGCGCGCAGGGCGGGATCGCGCCGCAACAGGGCGATGTGCTGGATGTTGGGGGTGACCACCAGCCCGACCCCGGCGGTGGGAGCGCGGGGGGCGGTCAGCAGCCGGGCGGCGACCTCGGCGGCGGTCAGCGGGCAGACGGTCAGGCCGAAGATGCGCGGCGGCGGGGCGTTGGCGGAACGGGACAAGCGCGGCTCCTCGCGGAAGGGATCGGGGAGCGGTGATTCTGCCACGGCGCCCGTGCGGTGACCCGCGCCGTTTCGGCGCGGCGGGGGACCGGGGCGGGCAGGACGGCGACGCCGACCCGCCCGCGAAGGCCCGGTTGCGGTCAGCTCACGATGACAGGATGGGCAAGGGAAACGAACCGAGGCGACAGGGACGGCAAGTCCCGGCCGCTGGAAACGGATCGCGGCATCACGCCGCGTCGATCCGCCTGGAAACCACGGGCTGGAAAACACGCCCCGGTTCGGCCGAACCTGAGCGCGCTCCAACGCGGCGTTCCCCCGAACACTGACGGGGGGACGAAACGACCACCCCGGACGCGGCTCGCGCCGCCCCCAGGGCAAACCCAACGCCGGCCCAGGCGGTTTCCCGGACGGGAAACGGCTCCAGGCCCGCGCTTACGGGCAATCCGCCGGCCGATGCCGCTGCCGGCACCGGAACGGACCGGGGCGACGCGCGCCCCGGTCCGGCTGGATTTAGATCAGCGCAACGGTGTCCGCCTGCGGCCCCTTGAGGCCGAGGGTGGTGGTGACCCGCACGCGCTGCCCGGATTCCAGGGTGGCGATGCCCGAGCGCTCGAGCGCCTTGGCGTGGACGAACACGTCCTTGCCGCCCTCGTCGCAGGCGACGAAGCCGAAGCCCTTCTCCGCCGAGAAGAACTTGACCACGCCCTCGACGGTCTGGGTCGGGCCGCGCTCTTCGCGACGACCACCGCCCATGCCGCCGCTGCTGCCGCCGCCCGCCGCGCGCGGGGTGGCGGTCGAGCTGTCGACCTCGTGCACCATCACCACCTGCGGGCCGCGCTGGCCCTGGCCCAGGTCGCACACCAGGGTGGCGCCTTCGGCGACCTGGGTGAGACCGGCCCGCTCCAGCGCGGAGATGTGCAGGAAGGCGTCCGGGGTGCCGTCCGCGGGAGCGACGAAGCCGAAGCCCTTGGAAGCGTTGAACCACTTCACCGTTGCGGTGACGTTGGCCTGACTGACCACCTGACGGTCGAAGGAGCTGGGCGCGACAGAGCGGGTCGGGCGCGGCTCATACGCCGGCTCGCCGAAGTCGTCCCGCCGCCCCCGATCCCTGGAGCGGCTGCCATGATTATCTCGGTTCCATGCCATTGTGTCGTTCTCATCAAAAGCTAAACACGTCCCTCGCGTCGGCACGAGGGCATTCCGCCCGGACATTCGCTCCCAGGTCAGTCTGAGCCGATATCATTACCTGAAGAACGGCCTGTCGCCTAGCCCGGATTTCTTACACCATCGCGAGAAATCATCGCGACGAGGTCGTGTCGGGTGGAGAAACGGGGGCCGGGACCGGGGCCGGGCCGCAGGACGGCGCCCCGCCTCCCGGGCGCAATTCCGCTCGTTCCAGCAACCAGTAGTACATGAGGCGACAGACCACCCCCACCAGCAGTCCGGAGGCGATCACGTCGGACAGGAAGTGGGCGCCCTGGGCGATCCGCACCGCCCCGATCAGGGCGCCGAACCCCACCGCCGCCGCCACCGCCAACTTTCGCCGGCGCGGCGGCGCGAGCAGGGCGAAGGCGATCGCCCAGAAGCCGAGGGCGGCATGGCCGGAGGGAAAGGAGCAATTGTCGTCGCACTGGTCGGAGGGCACCAGCGGCCGGACATAATGGTTGGGGCCATGAAATTCGGTCAGGGTCGAGGGGCGCGGCCGCCCCCAATGGTCC
>JBDLVO010000040.1:0-3005 GCA_039804805.1 Pseudomonadota bacterium | reverse complement strand
CATCAGCCCCTGCATGTCGAGCAGCACCACCTCGTGCCCCGCCTGCTTGAGGAAGGCGGTGAGATAGGCGAGGCCGAGCGGCGGTTCGAACGGCGCGACATACAGGTTGCCGCCGCGGATCCAATCGACGTAATCGGCGAAGCGGTTGCGGAATTCGGTGCCGTCGAAAAAGGCCGGATTGATCAGCAGGATTTTCATGGCCGGTTTCTCCCGGATGGAGCGGGGCTGCCGCCCCGCACCCCGCCTGGAGACTTCCGCCTCCAGACCTCCCCTTTTTTTGAAAACAAAGGGGGTTTGGGGCATCGCCCCAAATGGGTTTGGGCGAGTGCCCAATAGGGAGCGACCGCCGTTGGTCTTCAGACGGCGATTCGGTCGAGATGGGTGAAGCCGGGATGGCGGGTGGCCTCGGCTTCGTCGCGGGCGGCCAGGCTTTGGTCGAATTCGGCCTCGACGGCGATTTCCCACACCGCGCCGAGGCCGACATCGCCCTCCCGCGCCCGCAGCTCCTGATAATGGTGCTGGAACAGCGGTCCGGTGATGTGGGCCTGGCGCGGCCGGGCGTGGAGTTCGAGGGCGCGGCCATCGGGATGGGTCAGCAGCAGCGCCACCGGCCGGTCGTACCACAGCGCGCGCAGCAGGCCGCGATGGGACTCGGCGGAGTCGTGGCGCTCGGGCAGCAGCAGGATGCCGTCCTCGCCCGGCTGGAGGGCGGGAACCGGCACCAGCCGGGGGCGATCGTCGGCGCCGGGCACGGCCAGGATCCGGGTGGTGGCGGGATCGGCCAGCAGGGTGGCGGCGGTGGCGGAAAGGCTCATGGCGGGGGCTCCGGTCTATTGCAGGCGGGCGAGGTCGGAATCGGGGTGATTGCCGCAGCGGCGGTAATCGTCGAAATCGACCGTCAGGCCGTGGCGGGCGCGGATGCCCTGCAACCCTTGGGCGAGGCGGAGGTAGTAATCGAGCGACGGCGCCCGCTGGTCGTGGAATTCCGAGCCCGGACGCGGCACCCAGACGATGTAGACGGTGGTGACGCCGCGTTCGGCCAACCATTCCGCCTCGGCCAGGGTGGCGGCCAGGGCCTCGGCCTCGGTCTTGAAACCGTGCGGCCGGGCCAGTTCGACCCCGCCGACCAATCCGGTGCCGACATTGCCCCGGCCGAAGATATCGACCGCCCGCACCAGCCGGTCCTTCCAGCCCTGATAGCCGACTTTCTGCGCCTTGCCCGGGCAGACCCAGTTGAACACCGACTCGTTCAGCACTTCGAGATCGGTGGTGTAGCTCGACAGGCCGGTCTCCTCGTGCAGGCGCCGCAACTGGCGCTCGTTGAAGGCCGAGCCGATCAATTGGCTGGGGAAGCGGCGGGTCTTGAACAGGCTGCCGATCGATTGCAGCAGTTCGATATAGAAATCGACTTCCTGGTCGAAGACCTCCGCCCCCTTGGTCACCGAACCAGCGGTCAGGCACAGATTGGTGAAGCGGCCGGGTTCCTTGATCGCCTCGGCGATGGTCTCGCGCACGTCCTCGGGCCGCAGCCGGGTCGGCACCCCCATTTCCTCGCGCTGCTGTTTGGTGTGGGTGACGATGTCGCAGAAGCGGCAGCCGGCCTTGTCGGCCCAGAAATAGCAATAGCTCGACTGGAACACGTTGAGCCGCTGCGGCCGGGCGCTGACCAGCAGGCTCATCTTGATCCCGGACGAGGTCAGCTTGTCGTAATAGGCCGGCTTGGGCCACAGTTCGACCGTCTCGACCTCGACCCCGCCGTCGAGCAGCACGAACCGCCCGTCGCGATGATCGACCACGTAGGGATCCTGCTCAAGCGGGGTCGGATCGACCAGGATGGTGGTGCCGTCGCGCAGCAGCAGGGATTCCGGCAGCGGTTTGATCGCCCCGTCGCGCGAGCCGAAGATGTACGGGCTGCGCACCTGATGGATCGCCGGGTCGATCGCCGCCTCGGCCGCCGCGGTGTAATGCACCCCGCGCCGCTGGACGTCGATCTTGCGGGCGATCAGGCGGGGAAAGGCGGGATGGGCGGCGACCACCTCGTCAAACGGCGCCTCGGCGCGGAACTGGGGTTTCAACAAGGCGACCACGGGGGGAACCTCCGGCTGGGGTGGGATCGCCAAAACCCTATAAATCTACCAGATTGTATGGTAGCAATTAATTGCTTCCCCGTGGAGAGCCCAGATGCCCGCCCCCGCCCCACCGCTGTTTCATGTCCCGGCGCCGCCGCCCGCGCTGCATCTGAGCGAGGAGCCGCTCGATCCGACCGGCGCCGCCCTGCTCGCGGCGCTGGAGGCGCCCGATCTGGCGCCGTTGCGGGCGGCGTCGCGCCGGCTCGACCTGCCGGCCGGGGCGACCGCGTTCCGCCAGGGCGAGCCGCGCGGGGCGATTTTCGTGATCGACCGGGGCGAGATGCGGATCTTTCACACCGGCCCGAGCGGCCGGGAGATCACCCTGGCTTATTGGGGGCCGGGCAATTTCATCGGCGGGCCCGATCTGTTCGACGGCGGCCCGCACATGTGGTCGGGGGTGGCGACCCGGCCGACCGGGCTGTGGGCGGTGCCGGGGCGGGCGTTGCGCGCCGCCGCCGCCGCCTCGCCCCAACTGGCGCTGGCCCTGATCGACGCCCTCGCCCATAAGGGACGCTGCATGTCGGCGCTGATCCATCTGTTCGGCACCCGCTCGGCGCGGGAACGGCTGGCCGGATTGCTGGTGCAACTGGCCGAGCGCGAGGGACGGCGGGAGGGCGGCGAGTTGAGCGTGCGGCGCGGCTTCAGCCACGAGGATCTGGCCCGGATGATCGGCGCCACCCGGCAATGGGTGTCGGCCACCCTCGAAGGCTGGCGCCGGGACGGCGTGATCGCCGTCACCCCCACCCGGCTGGTGATCCACGACCTCGATTCCCTGCGCCTGCTGGCCAACTGAGCCGGAGCGCGCCATCGACGAATCAGGCGGGCTGCCGCCCGTCGCCGGGGGCGGGACGGAGCGCGCTGCGAGATCGGAAGAGC
>JBDLVO010000039.1:0-5355 GCA_039804805.1 Pseudomonadota bacterium | reverse complement strand
TAGGCCAGCATGCCGATCTGGTGGGCGAGATGGAAGTTGCGCGACGGCATCGGCAATTGCGCCGACAGGGTCAGCGTGCTGGAGCCCGGATCGAAGTGGCGCATGCTCTCGGCCTCGTCGGCCGGCACCACCCGCACCCGCACGCCAAGATGGATGTCGAGATAGGCGGCGAGGTCGGTGTACATCTGCCCCAGGTTGAACCCCTCGGCCGCCGCCAGCGCCTCCGCCGCCTCGTCGAGCCCGCCGATATAATTGTCCCGATAATAGAAAAAGTCGCGAATCTCCTCGTAGGGGAAATGGGCGCGGCCGCTGCGCAGCTCGGTGCCGCCCTTCGACAGGTCCTCGGTCAAGGCGTGCAGCCGTTCGTCGGCCTGACGAAAGGCGCGATAGAGCGCCAGCACCCGTTTCGCCAGATCGGGCGAGGCGGCGGCGGCGTTGCGCAGCTCGGCCAGCGGGATGCCGTCGCCGCCGCCGCCGAACAACGGATCGTTGAGCGCCTCGCGCAGATCGGCGACGAGGCGGGATTCCTCGTCCTCGACCAGCCGGGCGAGGTCGACGTCGAGCACCTGGGCGATGCGCAGCAGCACCGGCACCGTCAGCGGACGCTGATTGTTCTCGATCTGGTTGAGGTAGCTCGGCGAAACCCCCAGCCGGGTGGCCAATGCCGCCTGACTGAGGGCGTGGCGCTCGCGCAGACGCCGCAGCTTGTGCCCGATGAACAATTTTCCGCTCATGAACGCATTGATATCCGTTCCCGCGCCGCTTCGCAACATTCGCAAAGCTGCAAGGCTCATCTGCGAACACATTTGCACCCCCACCCTTTTCCCCAGGGGTTAAGGTTGCCAGGGTTACGGGATTGTGAATAACAGGGGGCGGTTTGAGTCCCTGCCCGCCCGGAGGTCTTGGTCAATGCAAGATATTGTTCGCCAGCTCGAAGAGAAGCGGAATCGCGCCCGCCTCGGAGGCGGAACCAAGCGAATCGCTTCCCAGCATGCCAAAGGCAAGCTGACGGCGCGCGAACGCATCGAATTGCTGCTCGATCCCGGCTCCTTCGAGGAGTGGGACATGTTCGTCGAGCACCGCTGCCACGATTTCGGCATGGAAGCCCAGTCGATCCCCGGCGACGGCGTGGTGACCGGCTATGGCACCATCAACGGCCGGCTGGTGTTCCTGTTCAGCCAGGACTTCACCGTGTTCGGCGGCTCGCTGTCCGAGGCCCATGCCGAAAAGATCTGCAAGATCATGGACAAGGCGGTCCAGGTCGGCGCCCCGGTGATCGGGCTCAACGATTCGGGCGGGGCCCGCATCCAGGAAGGCGTCGCCAGCCTCGCCGGCTATGCCGAGGTGTTCCAGCGCAACGTGCTGGCCTCGGGCGTGGTGCCGCAGATCTCGCTGATCATGGGGCCCTGTGCCGGCGGCGCGGTCTATTCGCCGGCGATGACCGACTTCATCTTCATGGTGAAGGACAGCTCCTACATGTTCGTGACCGGTCCCGACGTGGTCAAGACCGTCACCCACGAGACCGTCACCGCCGAGGAGCTGGGCGGCGCCGTCACCCATTCCTCGAAGTCCGGCGTGTCCGACCTCGCCTTCGAGAACGACGTGGTGGCGCTGCTCCAACTGCGCCGCTTCATCGACTTCCTGCCGGCCAGCAACCGCGAGAAGCCGCCGCACCGCCCCACCGCCGACGTCCCCGACCGGATCGAGCGCTCGCTCGACACCCTGATCCCGGACAACCCCAACCAGCCCTATGACATGAAGGAGCTGATCCTGAAGGTGGTCGACGAGGCCGACTTCTTCGAGATCCAGCCCGATTACGCCGGCAACATCATCGTCGGCTTCGCCCGGATGGAAGGCCGCACCATCGGCATCGTCGCCAACCAGCCGATGGTGCTGGCCGGCTGCCTCGACATCGCCTCGTCGATCAAGGCGGCGCGCTTCGTCCGCTTCTGCGACGCCTTCAACATTCCGATCGTCACCTTCGTCGACGTCCCCGGCTTCCTGCCCGGCACCGCCCAGGAATATGGCGGGATCATCAAGCACGGCGCCAAGCTGCTCTACGCCTACGCCGAATGCACCGTGCCGAAGATCACCATCATCACCCGCAAGGCCTATGGCGGCGCCTATGACGTGATGAGCTCGAAGCACCTGCGCGGCGACGTCAACTTCGCCTGGCCGAGCGCCGAGATCGCGGTGATGGGGCCGAAGGGCGCGGTGGAGATCATCTTCCGCGGCGACATCGGCGATGCCGAGAAGATCGCCGCCCGCACCGAGGAATACCGCCAGAAGTTCGCCAACCCGTTCATCGCCGGCCACCGTGGCTTCATCGACGACGTGATCATGCCGCGCACCACCCGCAAGCGGATCTGCCGGTCGCTGACCATGCTGCGGAGCAAGGATCTGAAGAACCCGTGGAAGAAGCACGGGAACATTCCGCTCTAAGGACTTTCCACGTTCACAGGGTCATTCGGATCGTCCGCGCCCCCGCGCGCGGCTCCCAAGGGGGATAAGGAATGTTTTCGAAGATTTTGATCGCCAATCGCGGCGAAATCGCCTGCCGGGTCATCAAGACCGCGCGCAAGATGGGCATCAAGACGGTGGCGGTCTATTCCGACGCCGACCGCCACGCGCTGCATGTCCAGATGGCCGACGAGGCGGTGCATATCGGGGCGGCGCCGTCGGCGCAGAGCTACCTGCTGGCCGAGCGCATCGTCGAGGCCTGCAAGAAGACCGGGGCCCAGGCGGTCCATCCCGGCTACGGCTTCCTGTCCGAGAAGCGTGAGTTCCAGGAGGCGCTGGCCGCCGCCGGCATCACCTTCATCGGCCCCGACGCCCACGCCATCTTCGCGATGGGCGACAAGATCGAGTCGAAGAAGCTGGCCCGCGAGGCCGGCGTCTCGACCGTGCCCGGCTACATGGACGTGATCAAGGACGCCGAGGAAGCGGTCAAGATCGCCCGCGAGATCGGCTATCCGGTGATGATCAAGGCCTCGGCCGGCGGCGGCGGCAAGGGCATGCGGCTGGCCTGGAACGACGACGAGGCGCGCGAGGGCTTCGTCTCGGCCACCAACGAGGCCAAGTCGTCCTTCGCCGACGACCGCGTCTTCATCGAGAAGTTCATCGAGCAGCCCCGCCACATCGAGATCCAGGTGCTGGCCGATTCGTTCGGCAACACCCTCTATCTCGGCGAGCGCGAATGCTCGATCCAGCGCCGCCATCAGAAGGTGATCGAAGAGGCGCCGTCGCCGTTCCTCACCCCCGAGGTCCGCAAGGCGATGGGCGAGCAGGCCTGCGCCCTGGCCAAGTCGGTCGGCTACAAATCGGCCGGCACCGTCGAGTTCATCGTCGGCGGCGCCACCGGCCAGTTCTACTTCCTCGAGATGAACACCCGGCTCCAGGTCGAACACCCGGTGACCGAGATGATCACCGGCCTCGATCTGGTCGAGTGGATGATCCGCATCGCCAACGGCGAGAAGCTGCCCTTCACCCAGGACGACATCAAGCTCGACGGCTGGGCGATGGAAGCCCGCATCTACGCCGAGGATCCGTTCCGCAACTTCCTGCCCTCGACCGGCCGCCTCACCCGCTACCTGCCGCCGGAGGAAGGCAAGCATGTCCGCGTCGATACCGGCGTGGCCGAGGGCGGCGAGATCAGCATGTATTACGATCCGATGATCGCCAAGCTGATCACCCACGGCCCGACCCGCGACGCGGCGATCGCCCACATGCGTCAGGCGCTCGACGAGTATTACATCCGCGGCCTGTCGCACAACATCCCGTTCCTGGCCTCGCTGTTCTCCAAGGACCGCTTCGTCAAGGGCGAGCTGACCACCAACTTCATCGCCGAGGAATATCCGCAGGGCCTGACCACCGCCCAGTTGCCAACCGACGACCCGTCCGACCTGATCGCGGTGGCGGCGGCGATGAAGCGCCGGATCATCGAGCGCAACGTCCGCATCTCCGGCCAGTTCCCCGGCCACGAGATGAGACCGCCGGTGCAGTGGACGGTCTATTTCAACGACCAGTACCACGACGTCGATGTCCACCCCGCCCCCGGCGGCTATGCCGTGGTGATCAAGGACGAGGCGGTCGAGGTCAAGACCGACTGGCAGGTCGGCGACCCGCTGATCCGCGCCACCGTCGATGGCCGCCCGGTCTGCGTCCAGGTCGATCGCACCGGCGTGTCGTTCCGGCTGTCCCATGCCGGCCTGCGCTGCGAGGCGTTCGTCTTCACCCGCCGCTCGGCCGAACTGTACCGCATGATGCCGTTCAAGGCCCCGCCGGACATGTCGAAGTACCTGCTGTCGCCGATGCCCGGCCTGCTGGTGCGGCTGATGGTCGAGGAAGGCCAGGAAGTGAAGGCCGGCGAACCGCTGGCGGTGGTCGAGGCGATGAAGATGGAAAACATCCTCAAGGCCGAACGCGACACCACCATCGCCAAGCTGCACGCCAACCCCGGCGATTCGCTGTCGGTCGATCAGAAGATCATCGAATTCGCCGCCTGATCCAGGCGCCGCGTTCGAGCCATCAACCGGGAGGCTTCGCCTCCCGGTTTTTTTCTGCCCAAAATCAGCACATGAAAAACGCGGGCTCCGCCCGCACCCGCCAGGAGCCGCTGGCTCCTGGCGGGTGCGGGCGGAGCCCGCGTTCCTTACATCCAGTCGGGCAGGCGATCCTGGCGGATCATCTCCTCGTGGCTGGGGCGGGGGCGGATCACGGCGAAGCGATCGTCCTTGACCATCACCTCGGGCACCAGCGGGCGGGAATTGTAGGTCGAGGCCATCGCCGCGCCGTAAGCGCCGGCGGTGGCGAAGGCGACCAGATCCCCGGCGGCCAGCGGCGGCAGGTCGCGCTGGCGGGCGAAGGTATCGCCGGTTTCGCACACCGGGCCGACCACGTCGGCCGGAGCGCGGGGGGTGCCGGCCGGGGGTTCGGCCACCGGCAGGATGGCGTGGAAGGCGTCGTACAGCGCCGGGCGGATCAGGTCGTTCATCGCCGCATCGACCACCACGAAGGTCCGGGTCGAGCCCGGCTTGACCCGCACCACCTTGCTGACCAGCAGGCCGGCATTGCCGACCAGCAGCCGGCCCGGTTCGACCAGGAAGCGGCAGCCGAGATCGCCGAGGACCTCACCCGCCACCCGGGCATATTCGGCCGGCGAGGGCGGCACCTCGTCCTCATAGGGCACGCCGAGGCCGCCGCCGAGGTCGAGCCGGCGGATGTCGATGCCGTCGGCGCGCAGGCGGCCGACCAGATCGCGCAGGCGCTGGAAGGCGGCGCGGAACGGGCCGAGATCGGTCAGTTGCGAGCCGATATGGCAGGCCACCGCCACCGGGGCGATCCCGGGCAGCGACT
>JBDLVO010000038.1:0-5142 GCA_039804805.1 Pseudomonadota bacterium | reverse complement strand
TCGGCCACCACCCGCTGATACATCGCCCGCTTGAACGGAACGATCAGGTCCGGCACCTCGGCCAGCGCCACCCAGCGCCACGCATCGAACTCGGGATGCTCGGTGGCGAGGTCGATCCCGTCATCGGCGCCGGTGAAGCGGGCGCAGAACCACACCTGACTCTGGCCGCGATATTTGCCCTTCCAGCAGCGGTCGGCCATCTCGGGCGGCAGGTCGTAGGCGATGCCATCGGCGGTGCGGGCGAGGAGGGTGGCCTGGTCGGTGCCGATCTCCTCCTTCATCTCGCGCAGCACCGCCTGTTCGGGAGTTTCGCCCGCATCGATGCCGCCCTGGGGGAACTGCCACGCCTCGGCGGTGTCGAGGCGGCGGGCGACGAAGGCCAGCCCGGCCGAATTGAGCAGCACCAGCCCGACGCCTTGGCGATAGGGACGATCCGGATAGGGAAGACGTGAACTCACGATCAACAATCCTCTACGACAGCCGGGCGACCGGTCACGATTTGGCCGGCGGCGGCGGCGGCGGCGCGGTCAACGCCGACACCGGCGCCAGCACCAGCCGGTTGGGACTGAGTTGGCCGAGCCAGCCGACCAGCCGTTCGAACGACAGCGGGCGCGGATGCAGCACCACCACGGCGCGGCCACCCTGGCGCGCGTTCATCGCCACCTGATTGAGACGGAAATCGATCGCCTCGCGGAACAGGTCGCGGTCGATCACGCTGGTGATCGCGGCCAGGGCCGGGGTGCGCTCGGGCGGGGCGCCGCCCGGGCCGACGAACAGCAGGCCGCGATCGCGGGCGGTGCCCAGCACCATCTGCGCCTCGGCGGCATCGGCGAAGCCGTCCCCCTGCAACATCAGGCCGGCGGCGCCGGGACCGCGCGCCATCACCGTCTCCAGCCGGCCGAGATTGGATTCCGGCGCGGCGGCGCCGACCAGCCCGAACGGGCCGGGATCGACCGGGATGCCGGCTCCGCCATCGGCCGGCACCACCATCAGCACCTCGTGACCGTGGTCGCGCGCCTTGCGGATCCATTGATCGAGATTGGCGGCATAGGGGCTGAAGGCCAGCGTCACCTCGGGTGGCAGCCGGTTGATCGCCACCTCGGTGGCGATCCGGTCGAGGCCGAGATCGGCCACCACCACCGCGACGCGGGCCTGATCGGCCGGCCCGTCCCACGGCCGGGCATAGGCCTGGCGTGGCTCGCGCCCGTCGGCGCCGGGGCTGGGCAAATCGCCGGCCGGCGCGCGGCGCAGCAGGTCGCGCAGCGGCGCCGCCGGCAGCGGCTTGCCGGCGGTCTTGAGATCGGGCAGGGCGTCGAAGCTGGGCGGCTTGTCGGCGCCGCCCCGGGCATGGGGCTGCTGCGGCACCCCGGGCTCCTCGGCGCGCGGCGGCGGCGCCGCCCGGGCGGCGGCAGGGACCGGAACCGCCGGCGTGGCGGCGCCGGCGCTTTCGGCCGGCGCGGCCGGCGCCGAGGCCAAGGCGGTGGGATCGGTCGCCGGCAGGCGTTCGGGCAGCGGCAGGGCCAGACGCGGCCCCTCGGGCTGATGCGGCCCCGATTCGAGCCAGTCGGTGGCGAGGGCGACATAGAGCCCGCCGCCCAGCAGCGCGGCCGCTCCGACCCCCAGCGCGATCGGCCGCCAGGGCAAGCCCTTGCGGCGTGGCGCGGGCGGGGGCAGGGAAAGCGAATCGAAGACGGGAGGAAGGTCCTCCTCCTCGTCATCCAGGTCGTCGTAGCGGGTCGCAGCCATCCTCAATCCCGTCCGCTCGCGCCGGCCACGGTGCCGGACCCCGTCATGCCGAAAGGCTCCGCCTCTCGGCGCTCTCCGCGAAGGGCCAGCGGCCCTTCGAACCCATGGGTGGAGGGCCGTGAGGCCCTCCGGGGGATCGCCAAGGGGCACCGCCCCTTGGCCGGCTTGCCCCCTTTAGCGCGCCTCGGCCGGACGCGGCGCGGCATGCAGAACCTCGAGCGCGCGGGACAACTGGTAATCCTGCGCCGGGTCGCCGAACTTGACGGTCGGCGGCGGGGTCTCGGTCTTGCACTCGGTCTTGGGCTCGGCCTTGTCCTTGACCTTGTCCTTGTCCTTGTCCTTGGCCTTGTCGGCCTCCTTGTCCTTATCCTTGTCGGGCACATGGGCGCCGTTGGGATTGGGCAGGGCGCGCGGCAGCGAGGCCTCGCTGCGGCGCTCGGGCTCGGCGGATTCGCCCTTGATCGCCGGCACCTTGACGTCGGGCTCGATGCCGACCGCCTGGATCGAGCGGCCCGACGGGGTGTAGTAGCGCGCGGTGGTCAGCCGGATCGAGCCATGGCCGGGCAGCGGGATCAGGGTCTGCACCGAGCCCTTGCCGAACGAGCGGATGCCGACGATGGTCGCCCGCTTGTGATCCTGCAACGCGCCGGCGACGATCTCCGAGGCGGAGGCCGAGCCGTCATTGATCAGCACCACCAGCGGCAGCCGGTCGCTGATGTCGCCCGAGCGGGCGTTGTAGCGCTGGGTGTCCTCCGGCCGGCGCGAGCGGGTCGAGACGATTTCGCCCTTTTCGAGGAAGTCGTCGGCCACCGCCACCGCCTGATCGAGCAGGCCGCCCGGATTGTTGCGCAGATCGATGACGTAGCCGGCCGGGGCCTTGCCCAGCTCCTTGCGCACCTGCCCCATCACCCGGCGCAGGTCGGTTTCGGTGGTGGCGCTGAACTGCGAGATGCGGATATAGCCGGCATCGCCGATCGCCTGCCCCTTGACCGTCTGCACCTTGATCACGGCGCGGGTCAGCTTGACGTCGAACGGTTGGGCGCCGCCCCGGCGCACGGTCAGCTTGATGTCGGTGCCGGGGGCGCCGCGCATGCGGTCGACCGCGTCGGTCAGCGACAGGCCCTGGACCGGCTCGCCGTCGAGATGGGTGATCAGGTCGCCCGGCTGCATCCCGCCACGCGCCGCCGGGGTGTCGTCGATCGGCGACACCACCTTGACCCAGCCGCCCTCCATGGTGACCTCAAGCCCGAGTCCACCGAACTCGCCCCGGGTCTGGATGTCCATATCCTTGGAGTTCTTGGGATTGAGATAGCCCGAATGGGGATCGAGCGAGGTCAGCATGCCGTTGAGGGCCGCCTCGATCAGTTCCTCGTCCTTGACCGGCTCGACATATTCGGTGCGGACCTTGTCGAACACCTCGCCGAACAGTTCGAGCAGACGGTAGGTCTCCTTCTGCTCGGTCGCGTGGGCGGCCGGAACCAGGGCGGTCGAGGAGAGCAGGGCGACGGTCCCCGCCGCGACCAGTATCTTTCGAATCATCCACTCGCCTTATTTTTTCGTGCCATCAGCCACGGCAACGGGTTGACCGGCTGGCCGTGATGGCGCAGCTCGACATAGAGGGTGGGTTTGGCGTCGTCCTGCCCCATGACACCGACGGGCTCGCCCGCGAGCAGTCTCTGGCCGACGCTGGCATCGACCCGGTCCAGTCCCGCGAGCAGGGTATGATAGCCTTCGCTGTGTTCCAGGATCAAGAGCAGGCCATAGCCGCGAAACGGCCCGGCGAACACCACCTGGCCGTCGTAGGGGGCGATCACCTGCGCGCCCTTGCGGGTCTGGATCACGATTCCCTTGACGGTATGGCCGACAGCGTTGACCTGGCCGAAGGTCTCGACCACCCGGCCGCGCGCCGGAAAGGGCAGCAGCCCCTGCATCTGGCTGAACGGCTTGCCGGTGCGGGTCAGCCGGGTCGCCGCCGCCTCGCGCGAGGCCTGCTCGGCCTCCTCGCCCGCCTTGTCGGCCTCGGCCTGGGTGCGGGCGGCCTCGGCCTGGGTGCGCGCCGCCTCGGCCTGGGCCGCCTGTTCGGCGTCGCGCGCCGCCACCGCCGCCTCGCCGGCCGGCGGCGGGGCGGAAGGCTGCGGGGCGGGAGGCGGGGGCGCGGCGGGTTCGGGAGCACGACGGGCGGCGGCGCGGGCCTCGCGCGCCGCCTGTTCGGCCTGGGCCCGGGCCGCGGCCTCGGCCTCGCGTTCGGCCTTGGCGGCGGCGATCTGCGCGTCCCGGGCCGCTTTTTCCGCCGCCAGCCGGGCCGCCGCCGCCGCCTCGCGCGCCGCCTTTTCCGCCTCGCGCGCCGCTTTCTCCGCCGCCGCCTTCTCGGCCGCCTCGGCCACCCGGCGCTGGCGTTCCTGTTCGAGCCGGGCCATCAGGTCGCGCAGATCGTCGGCCTGGGCGGCGAGGTCGCGCATCCGCGCCTCGGCGACGCTGCGCTGGGCCTCGGTGTCGCGCTGGATCTGGCTCTTGCGCTCGACCAGATCCTCCAGCCGGTGACGTTCCTGTTCGAGCTGGCCGGTGGTGGCGGCGATCCGCGCCTTCTTCTCGCCGATCGCCTCGCGCAGCTTGGTGACGGCGGCGATCTCGCCGCGCAGATCGGCGGCGGAATGTTCGATCTGCGGCACCGCCGCGCGCAGCAGGATCGCCGAGCGCACCGTCTCGGCCGGGCTCTGCGGCTGGGCGATCAGCGCCTCGGTCGGCCGCCACGCCAGCCGCATCAGCGCGGTCAGCACCCCCACCTGCTGGCGGGCGCGGCGTTGCAACGCCTCGGCGTCGGCCGCCTCGCGCCGGCCAAGCTCGTCGAGTTGGGCCTCCAGTTCGGACAGGCGGTCCTCGCTTTCCTGGGCGGCGCGGGCCGCCTTGACCATCTCGCCCCGCACCCGCGCCGTCTCGGCGGCGAGGTCGGCGGCGCGGCTGCGGATCTCGTCATGGAGCGCGCGCGAGCGGACCAGTTCGCCCTCGACCTCGCGCAGCCGCCGGCCGGGATCGTCCGGCGGCGCGGGCTCGGCCGCCGCCGCCCCGGACAGGAGCAGCAGCGCCGTCAGCGTCCAGAGCGGCTCAGGCCGCCACAAGCAGCGAGCGCCCGGTCATCTCGGGCGGCTGGGGCAGACCGAGCAGGGCCAGCAGGGTAGGAGCGACGTCGGCGAGGCGGCCATTGTCCAGCCCGCCGATTCCGCCCGGCGGCGCCACCAGCACCGCCGGCACCGGCCCGGTGGTGTGGGCGGTGTGCGGCTCGCCGGTCACCGGGTCCCTCATCAGCTCGGCATTGCCATGGTCGGCCGTCACCAGCATGGTGCCGCCCGCCGCCGTCACCGCCGCCTCGAGGCGGCCCAGGCTGGCGTCGAGGGTTTG
>JBDLVO010000037.1:0-3141 GCA_039804805.1 Pseudomonadota bacterium | reverse complement strand
CGGGCTCGGCTATGTCGGCTACGGCCTGATCGCCCGCGAGGTCGAACGGATCGATTCCGGCTACCGCTCGGCGATGAGCGTGCAATCCTCGCTGGTGATGCACCCGATCCACGCCTATGGCAGCGAGGAACAGCGGCGCCGCTACCTGCCCGGCCTCGCCAAGGGCGAACTGATCGGCTGTTTCGGTCTGACCGAGCCCGATGCCGGTTCCGACCCGGCCGGGATGCGGAGCCGGGCGCGCAAGGTTTCGGGCGGCTACCGCCTGACCGGGTCCAAGATGTGGATCACCAACAGCCCGATCGCCGACCTCTTCGTGGTGTGGGCCAAGACCGAGGACGGGGTGATTCGCGGCTTCCTGCTGGAAAAGGGGATGACGGGGCTGTCGGCGCCGAAGATCGAGGGCAAGTTCAGCCTGCGCGCCTCGATCACCGGCGAGATCGTGATGGACGAGGTGTTCGTGCCCGAGGACAACCTGCTGCCCGGGGTGGAAGGGCTGAAGGGGCCGTTCGGCTGCCTCAACCGCGCCCGCTACGGCATCGCCTGGGGGGTGCTGGGCGCGGCCGAGTTCTGCTGGCACGCCGCCCGCCAATACACCCTCGACCGCCGGCAATTCGGCCGGCCGCTCGCCGCCACCCAGTTGATCCAGTGGAAGCTGGCCGACATGCAGACCGAAATCACCCTCGGCCTGCACGCCTGCCTGCGGCTGGGGCGGCTGTTCGATCAGGGCGCGATGACGCCGGAAATGGTCTCGCTGCTGAAGCGCAACAATTGCGGCAAGGCGCTGGCGATCGCCCGCACCGCCCGCGACATGCATGGCGGCAACGGCATCGCCGACGAGTTCCACGTCATTCGCCATGTGATGAACCTCGAGGCGGTCAACACCTACGAAGGCACCCACGACATCCACGCCTTGATCCTCGGCCGGGCGATGACCGGGCTGGCGGCGTTCTGAACCACGCGCCGCGCGCACGACAGAAAAGCTAGGCGGGCTGCCGCCCGCCGGCCCGCTCGGGGAGCGGAGCTCCCCGAACCCCTCACTTTTGGAGCGCGTGTCCGATGAACCACACCGTCCTTCCCACCCCGGTGGCGCCGGGAATCGAGGCGTTGCGGCTGCCGCTGCCCTTCGCCCTCGATCACGTCACTCTATGGCTGCTGGCCGATGGCGATGGCTGGGTGCTGGTCGATAGCGGCTTCGGCGACGAGGATGGCTGCGCCCGGTGGGAGGATTTGCTGGCGGGGCCGCTGGCCGGGCGCCGCTTCACCCGGCTGATCTGCACCCATTCCCATCCCGATCACATGGGACTGGCCGGCTGGCTGGCCGAGCGGCTCGGCGTGCCGTTGCTGACCAGCCGGGGAGAATGGGAGGAAGGGCGGCAGAGCTGGTTCGCCGACCCCGCCGCATTGCTGGCGCGCAAGCTTGAACATTACCGCCGGCTGGGTTATCCGCCGGAGCGGCTGGAGGCGATGCGCCAGGGCGGCGACATCTACCGTTCGCGCATCTCGCCGCCGCCCGAGTCCTTCGTGCCGCTGGCGGACGGCGACGAAGTGCGGATCGGCGCCACCGTCTGGCGGGTGCTGACCTTCGGCGGCCATTCGCCCGAGCATGTCTGCCTGTGGAGCGGCGCGGCCGGCATCCTGATCGCCGGCGACCAGATTCTGCCCACCATCAGCCCGGTGGTCGCCTCCTGGCCCGACGCCCCCGAATCCGACCCGCTCCACCAGTTCCTCGACGGTCTGGCGGCGCTGCGCCGCCTGCCGGCCGACACCCTGGTACTGCCGGCGCACGGGATACCCTTCCGCCGCCTGCGCGAGCGCTGCGACGAACTGGTGGCCCATCACCGCCGGCGGCTGGAAGCGATCGCCGCCGCCTGCGCCAGCCCGGCGACGGGATTCGAGATCGTCACCGCCTTGTTCACCCGCCCGCTCGACATCCATCAACAGGCCTTCGCCGGCGGCGAGATCCTGGCCCATCTCAACCGCTTGCAGGCCGACGGCCAGATCCACCGCACGGACTCCCCGGCCGGGGTGTGGCGCTTCCACCACCCCCCACCCGTGCCCTGAAAAAAGGGGGTTCGGGGCATCGCCCCGAGCGGGTGCGGGCGGCAGCCCGCCGCCTTTCGATTGCGCGCGAGGCGCGCGGTCAGCCCTGGCGGCGGATCAGCTTCAGCATCGTCTCGACGGTGATCGAGGACAGGGTGGCGCGGGTGGCGCCGTCGATCTCCTCCATCACCAGCCGCAGCCCGCGCCCCTCGGCGGTGTCGTCGCCCGGCTCGCCGCCCGGGGCCGGGCGCACCCCGACCGGCTCGAACACATGGATCAGGTCGAGCAGGGTCAGCCGTTTGGCGTTGCCGACGAAACGATAGCCGCCGCCGACGCCGCGCGCCGCCTCGACCAGCCCCTCGCGACCGAGGATCCGCATCACCTTCGACAGATGGTTGGTCGAGATGCCGTATTTGGCGGCGATGTCCGCCGCCGGGATCTGGCTGTCGGGATGGGCGGCCAGTTCGAGGATCGCGAACAGGGCATGACGGGTGGCCATCTGGAGGTTCATTCCTCCAGCCCCTTCTCAAGCTGAATGAATGGGCCGGCCATCATCCCCTGGCTGCGGAAGAACGACATCACCAACTGGGCGTCGCGGGCCAGCATGGTGCGGATCCTGGTGGCTCCGGCCTCGCGGAACAGCGCGCACAGCGCCTCGAACAAGGCGGTGCCGACATGGCGCAGGCGCTGGTCGGGCTGGACCGCGATCGCGAACACCCAGCCGCAGGGCGACGAGCCGAATTCCCAGGCGCGGATCTCGCCGACGACGAAGCCGAGCAGCCGGCGCCCGGCCACCGCGACCAGGAAGGTACCGCCCGCCCCTTCCCGCCGCATCCGTTCGAAGATGCCCCGCCAGTACTCGGGCTTGGGGGTGGCGGTGATCTGGGTGTCGAGACGGATGATCTCGTCGAGATCCTCGGTCTCCGCCGGACGGATAAGGAAATCCTGAACCTCGGACGGCACGGTCAACTCCCTGGCACTGAACGAAAGTTTAGTACCACATCCTTCCTGGTAACGCAGTACCGGAATGCCGGGTCAGGCTGCCCGCGCGCCTTGACTTCCGTCGCCGAACCCGGCAAAAAAGTAAAGCGGTACTTCTTT
>JBDLVO010000036.1:0-2843 GCA_039804805.1 Pseudomonadota bacterium | reverse complement strand
GCCGGGTGCGGCGGCTTCATCGCCGGCGAGACGGCGCTGGTCGAGACCCTGCGCTATACCGCGCCCGGTTTCGTCTACAGTGTCGGTCTGGCCCCGCCGCTCGCCGCCGCCTCGCTGGAGGCGCTCCGCATTCTGCGCGAGGAGCCGGAACGGGTTGACCGGTTGCGGCGCCGGACCCGGTTCTTCCTCGATTTGTGCCGGGCGCGCGGGATCGACACCGGCCTGTCCCAGGGCCATGCCGTGGTGCCGGTGATCGTCGGCGGTTCGCTCAAGGCGGCGAAGCTGTCCTGCCAAATGTTCGACCGCGGCATCAACGTTCAGCCGATCCTGTATCCGGCGGTCGAGGAGCGCGCGGCGCGCCTACGTTTTTTCATGAGTTCGCTGCATGGCGAGAAGCACCTTGAGGCTGCGGCCGATGCTCTTTTCACCCTAGCCTAGCGAGAAAAAAAGCGTGTTGGTTCCGACTATTCTTTGTGGGGGTGCCGGCTCGCGGCTATGGCCCGTTTCGCGCGAACTGCATCCCAAGCCCTTCATCCGTCTCGCCGATGGGGAGACCCTGTTGCAGAAGTGCTTTCTGCGCGGGCTCGACTTGCCCGAGGTCGGCGAGGTGCTCACCGTCACCGGTCGTGATCTGTATTTCAAGACCATCGACGACTTCCGGGAGACCGGCCGCAAGACCGCGCTGAGCTTCATCCTCGAGCCGTTCGGCCGCAAAACCGCCGCGGCGGTGGCGGCCAGCGCGCTGTATGTCGCGCGGGTGCATGGCGAGGATGCCGTGCAATTGGTGCTGGCCGCCGATCAGGTGGTGACCGATCAGGCGGCCTTCACCCAGGCGGCGGCCAAGGCCGTGGCGCTGGCCCGTCAGGGCCGTCTGGTGACCTTCGGCATTCGTCCCGATGCGCCGGAGACCGGCTACGGCTATATCGAGGCCGATGGCGACCGGGTGGTGCGTTTCGTCGAGAAGCCGACGCGGGAGAAGGCCGAAGCGTTTCTGGCGACCGGTCGGTTCCTGTGGAATTCCGGGATGTTCTGCTTTACCGCCGGTGCCATGCTGGGCGAATTGGCCACCCACGCCCCGGCGATCCTCGAGGCGGCGCGGCACTGTCTCGATGCCGCCCTGGCCGCGGCCGGTCGGGGCGATCCGGCCAAGCTCGATCTCGATCCCGAACTGTTCGAACGGGTGCCGAGCGAATCGATCGATGTCGCGGTGATGGAGAAATCGGACCGGGTGGCGGTGGTGCCGTGCGAGATCGGCTGGAGCGATGTCGGTTCGTGGACCGCCCTCGGCGCGCTGACCGCCGCCGACACGGACGGCAACCGCATCCTCGGCCGGGGGGAGGTGATCACCCGCGATGTGCGCGACAGCTTCGTGCGCAATGGCGGGCGGCTGATCGGCCTGATCGGGGTCGAGGATCTGATCGTGGTCGATACCGCCGATGCGCTGCTGATCGTCCACAAGGACCGCGCCCAGGACGTCAAGCATCTGTTCCAGGACCTCAAGCGCACCGGGCATGAGGCGCACAGGATCCACCGTATGGTGCATCGGCCGTGGGGCACCTACACCGTGCTGGAGGAGGGTGACCGGTACAAGATCAAGCGGATCACCGTGCGGCCGGGGGCCAGCCTCAGTGTTCAGGCCCATCATCACCGCAGCGAGCATTGGATCGTGGTGGCCGGGATGGCCAAGGTGGTCAATGGCGAGCGGGAGATGCTGGTTGGTCCCAATGAATCGACCTATATCCCGGCCGGCTGCCGGCACCGGCTGGAAAATCCCGGGGTGATCGAATTGTCGATCATCGAGGTGCAGAGCGGTGAATATCTTGGCGAGGACGATATCGTTCGAATCCAGGATGTTTACGGGCGCTGCGGATGACCCTGACCTGCTTCAAATCCTATGATGTGCGCGGCCGTCTGGGCGACGAACTCAACGAGGAGGTCGCCTACCGCATCGGCCGGGCCTATGCCCAGTTCCTGTCCGCGCGGCGGGTGGTGATCGGCGGCGATGTCCGCCTGTCGAGCGCGCCGCTCAAGCAGGCCCTGGCCGAGGGGCTGCGGGATGGCGGTGCCGATGTCGTCGATCTCGGCCTGACCGGGACCGAGGAGGTCTATTTCGCCGCCTTTCATCTCGACGTCGATGGCGGGATCGAGGTCACCGCCAGCCATAATCCGATGGATTACAACGGGATGAAGTTCGTCCGCCGCGGCGCCCGGCCGATCAGCGGCGACAGCGGGCTGCGGGAGATCCAGGCGCTGGCCGAGGCCAACCGTTTCGCGCCGGCGGGGCGGCGCGGCGCGCTGTCCCACCACTCGGTGCTGGAGGCCTATGTCGCCCATCTGTTGAGCTATGTCGAGCCGGCGGCGATCGGCCCGCTCCGGCTGGTGGTCAATGCCGGCAATGGTGCCGCGGGTCCTGTCCTTGATGCGTTGGAAACCGCCTTGCGGGCGCAGGGGGCGCGGGTCACCTTCCTGCGCGTCCATCACCAGCCGGATGGGCGCTTTCCCAATGGCATCCCCAACCCGCTGCTGCCGGAAAACCGCGCGGCGACCGCCCAGGCGGTGCGCGATCACGGTGCCGATGCCGGGATTGCCTGGGACGGTGATTTCGACCGCTGCTTCCTGTTCGACGAGACCGGCGGCTTCATCGAGGGCTATTACATCGTCGGTCTGCTGGCGGAGGCGTTTCTGGCCAAGGCGCCCGGCGAGAAGATCATTCATGATCCCCGTCTGGTCTGGAACACGGTCGATGTCGTGCGGCGGGCCGGCGGCCGGCCGGTCCAGTCGAAGACCGGACACGCCTTCATCAAGGAGCGGATGCGGGCCGAGAATGCGATCTATGGCGGGGA
>JBDLVO010000035.1:0-4191 GCA_039804805.1 Pseudomonadota bacterium | reverse complement strand
CGAGTTCTGCGCGGGTCGTTCGTCCAGCCTCCCACTTTAAGCTCCCCCAAAGCCTCAGCCGCCGGTACCATGACCGACCCGACCTCCGCCGCCGCTGCCGGCGCCGCCTATCGGGTGTTGGCGCGCAAATACCGGCCGACCGACTTCGCCGGGCTGATTGGCCAGGAAGCGATGGTCCGCACCCTGTCCAACGCCATCAAGAGCGGCCGGCTCGCCCATGCCTTCGTGCTGACCGGGGTGCGCGGGGTGGGCAAGACCACCACCGCCCGCATCCTCGCCCGCGCCCTCAACTGCATCGGCCCCGACGGGCAGGGCGGCCCGACCATCGCCCCCTGCGGGGTGTGCGAGCATTGCCGGGCGATCGCCGAGGACCGCCATGTCGACGTGCTGGAGATGGACGCCGCCAGCCGCACCGGCATCGACGACATCCGCGAGCTGACCAATCAGGTGCGCTACCGCCCGACCTCGGCGCGCTACAAGGTGTTCATCCTCGACGAAGTCCACATGCTGTCGGAGAAGGCGTGGAACGCCCTGCTCAAGACGCTGGAGGAACCGCCCGAGCACATCAAGTTCGTGTTCTGCACCACCGAGATCCGCAAGGTGCCGGTGACGGTGCTGTCGCGCTGTCAGCGCTTTGATCTGCGCCGGGTCGAGATCGCCACCCTGGCCGCGCATTTCGCCCGGGTCGCCGCCGCCGAGCAGGCCGAGATCGCCCCCGCCGCGCTGGCGATGATCGCCCGCGCCGCCGACGGTTCGGTGCGCGACGGGCTGTCGCTGCTCGATCAGGCGATCAGCCACGGCGCCGGCGCGGTCAGCGAGGAGCAGGTGCGCGACATGCTCGGGCTGGCCGACCGCGCCCGGGTGTTCGATCTGCTCGATTCCTTGTTCAAGGGCGAGATCGCCCAGGCCTTGGCCCTGCTCGACGGCCAGTACGCCGCCGGGGCCGATCCGGTGGTGGTATTGCAGGACCTGCTCGATCTGGTCCATTGGCTGACCCGGCTCAAGCTGGCACCCGACAGCGCCGGCGATCCCGGGGTGGCCGAGACCGAGCGGGTCCGTGGTCAGGAGATGGCCGGCAGCCTGTCGCTGGCGGTGCTGAGCCGGGCGTGGCAGATGCTGCTGAAGGGCCTGGGCGAGACCCGCGCCGCGCCGAGCCCGATCCAGGCCGCCGGAATGGCGCTGGTCCGGCTCGGTTATGTCGCCGATCTGCCCAGCCCGGCCGAACTGGTCGAACAGATCCGCGCCGGCACCCCGCCGGCGCCGCACGGTCCCGGTGGCGGCGGCGGCGCTCCCGGCGGGGGCGGTGGTGGCCGGGTCGAGGCGCGCGGGCCGGTGCTGGCCGGTCCCGGGCCGGGCGGCGGCGGGGCGATGGCGGCATTGCGCGCCGCCCCGATGGCCGAGCCGGTGGCCTTGCCGCCGATGCCGTCGAGTTTCGCCGAGGCGGTGGCGCTGTTCACCGAACGGCGCGAGGGGGTGCTGGCGGTGGTGCTGCGCACCCAGGTCAACCCGGTGTCGTTCGCGCCCGGCCGGATCGAATGGCGCCAGCAATCGCGCGCGCCGTCGGATCTGGCGGCGAAGGTGGGGCGGCTGCTGGGCGAGTGGACCGGGCGGCGCTGGACGGTGTCGCTCAACGCCACCGACCCGGCCGGTCCGACCCTGGCCGAGCAGGAGGCCGAGGCCGATTTGCGCCGGCGCCAGGACGCGGCCAATCATCCCCTGGTCAAGGCGGTGCTGGCCGCCTTTCCCGATGCGACGATCGAGGCGGTACGCGACCTCGAACCGGAGCCGGGTCCGTCCGCCGGGCCCGCCGCCGACGAGGCCGAGCCCGAGTCCGAAATGTTCCCTGGAGAGGAAGATCTATGAAGAATCTCGGCAACCTGATGAAGCAGGCCACCCAGATGCAGGCCAAGATGGGCGAGATGCATGCCAAGCTCGGCGAGACCGAGGTCGAGGGCAGCGCCGGCGCCGGTCTGGTCTCGGTGACCATCACCGGCAAGTTCGACCTGCGCAAGGTCCGCATCGACCCGTCGCTGGTCAAGCCGGAAGAGACCGGGGTGCTGGAGGACCTGATCGTCGCCGCCTTCGCCGACGCCCGCACCAAGGCGGAAGTGGTGATGCAGGAGGAAATGGAAAAGATCACCGGCGGCCTCGGCCTGCCGGGCGGCCTCAAGCTGCCGTTCTGATCCGGTTGGCCGCCCCCGCCCGCGACCAGGGCCGGGGCGGCCGCCAACCCGACGCGGAGGGGCGATGGTCGGTCCGGAAATCGAGCGGTTGATCCAGTTGCTGGCCCGTCTGCCCGGGCTCGGGCCGCGCTCGGCCCGGCGCGTCGCGCTGCGTCTGCTCGAACGGCGCGAGATCCTGATGGAACCGCTGGCCCAGGCCCTGACCGAGGCGGCGGCGAAAATCCGTCCCTGCCGCCGCTGCGGCAATTTCGACACGGTCGATCCCTGCGCGATCTGCGCCGATCCCCGCCGCGACGGCAGCCTGCTGTGCGTGGTCGAGGACGTCGCCGCGCTGTGGGCGATGGAACGCACCGGCAGTTTCCCCGGCCGCTATGTCGTGCTGGGCGGACTGCTGTCGGCGCTCGACGGCGTCGGCCCCGACGATCTCGGCATCGGCCGGCTGCTCGACCGGGTGGGGGAGGGCGGCGTCGCCGAGGTGATCCTGGCCCTGCCCGCCACCGTCGATGGCCAGACCACCGCCCATTATCTGGCCGAACGGCTCGAAGGCGGCGCGGTCGCGGTGTCGGGGCTGGCCCAGGGCGTGCCGGTCGGCGGCGATCTCGACCATCTCGACGACGGCACCATCACCGCCGCCCTGCGCGCCCGCCGCCGGGTGTAGCGTTACGCGGGCGCTGCCCGCGACCCGCCGGGGCGATGCCCCGGACCCCCTTCTTTTTTGCTTCATTCCGGATGGGCGGGGAATGCGGCCCCGCTCTTTTCCGTCATGCGCGGACTTGATCCGCGCATCCCTGGGGGCCGCTTGGCGCTTTGCTCACCAAGCGGGCCGGCGGGCGGGAGACTCGTTGCCTGACTCGTTGATGGTGCGCGCAGAGCGCGCGAGGCAAAGAAAAGGGGCCCGGATTGCTCCGGACCCCCTGGCAATGTCGGCGGGTGCCGAACCGGATCAGCGCTTGCTGAACTGGGTCGAACGACGGGCCTTGTGCTTGCCGTACTTCTTGCGTTCGACCACGCGCGGGTCGCGGGTGAGGAACCCGCCGGCCTTCAGCGGCGGACGCATCGCCGGGTCGAAGAAGGTCAGGGCGCGGCTGATGCCGTGGCGGACCGCGCCGGCCTGGCCGGACAGGCCGCCGCCGGTGACGGTGCAGACCACGTCGAACTGACCCTCGGCGCGCACGGTCTCGAACGGCTGATTGATCAGCATCCGCAGCACCGGGCGGGCGAAGTAGACCGGCAGGTCGCGGCCGTTGACGGTGATCTTGCCGGTGCCGGGCTTGACCCAGACGCGGGCAACGGCGTTCTTGCGCTTGCCGGTGGCATAGGCGCGGCCGCTGGAATCGACCTTGCGCTCGTGGACGGGCGCGGCCGGGGCCGAGACCTGAAGGTCGGCCAAGCTGGAGAGATCGGCCATCGGATTACCTCTTGTTCTTCGGATTCAGCGCGCCGACGTCCAGCACTTCCGGCTGCTGGGCCTCATGCGGATGGGCGGGACCGGCATAGACCCGCAGATTGCTCATCTGCTGGCGACCGAGCGGCCCGCGGGTGATCATCCGTTCCACCGCCTTGACGATGACCCGCTCCGGGAAGCGGCCGCCGAGCAACTGGCCGATGGTCCGGTCCTTGATCCCGCCGGGATGGCCGGTGTGCCAGTAGAACCGCTTGTCGGCCAGCTTGTTGCCGGTCAGGCGGACCTTCTCGGCATTGATCACCACCACGTTGTCGCCCATGTCGACATGCGGGGTGTAGGTGGGCAGATGCTTGCCGCGCAGCCGCATCGAGATGATGCTGGCGAGACGACCGAGCACGACGCCGTCCGCGTCGATGACGACCCACTTCTTTTCCACTTCGGACGGTTTGGCGTTATAGGTTTTCATGGCACCCACGGCAAAACCAGTTGACGTCGCCGTGCAGCCACGGCGTCGAGGGCGCGGAGTATGCCAGACCCTGGAATGAAGTCAATCGATTTTATGTGTTTATAAAACAATGGCTTAGTGGCGCGGTATCAAAATAC
>JBDLVO010000034.1:0-4381 GCA_039804805.1 Pseudomonadota bacterium | reverse complement strand
CGAGGCCGCCCGGGCGGTGTGGCAGCGCGGCGACCTGCCCTATACCGACGAGCGCATCGCCCGCATCGACGAGATCGAGCGCGAGACCAAGCACGACGTCATCGCCTTCCTGACCGAGCTGGCGGCCCATATCGGCGCCGAATCCCGCTTCGTCCATCAGGGGATGACCTCGTCCGACGTGCTCGACACCTGCCTGTCGGTGCAGATGACCCAGGCCGCCGACCTGCTGCTGGCCGGGCTCGACCGGGTGCTGGCGGCGCTGGAGAAGCGGGCGTTCGAGTTCAAGGATCTGGTCTGCATGGGCCGCAGCCACGGCATCCATGCCGAGCCGGTGACCATCGGCCTCAAATTCGCCGGCTTCCACGCCGAGTTCCAGCGCGCCCGCGCCCGGCTGGTGGCGGCGCGGGCCGACATCGCCACCTGCGCCATCTCCGGCGCGGTCGGCACCTTCGCCAATATCGACCCCCGGGTCGAGGTCCATGTCGCCGCCAAGCTGGGCCTGACCCCCGAGCCGGTTTCGACCCAGGTGATCCCGCGCGACCGCCACGCGATGTTCTTCGCCACCCTCGGCGTGATCGCCAGCTCGATCGAGCATCTGGCGATCGAGGTCCGCCACCTCCAGCGCACCGAGGTGCGCGAGGCCGAGGAATATTTCTCGCCCGGCCAGAAGGGCAGCTCGGCGATGCCGCACAAGCGCAACCCGGTGCTGACCGAGAACCTGACCGGCCTGGCCCGGCTGGTGCGCGGCATGGTCACCCCGGCGCTGGAGAACGTCGCCCTGTGGCACGAGCGCGACATCTCCCATTCCTCGGTCGAGCGGATGATCGGCCCCGACGCCACCGTCACCCTCGATTTCGCCCTGCACCGGCTGGCCAACGTGGTCGAGACTCTGGTGATCTATCCCGACGCGGTCGCCCGCAACCTCAACCAGTTGGGCGGGCTGGTGTTCTCGCAGCGGGTGCTGCTGGCGCTGACCCAGGCCGGGATGAGCCGCGAGGACAGCTACAAGGCGGTGCAGCGCAACGCGATGCGGGTGTGGCAGGAGGGGGCCAGCTTCCTCGACCTGCTGAAGGCCGATGCCGAGGTCACCGCCCGGCTGGCGCCGGCGACGCTCGAGGCGCTGTTCGACCTCGGTTATCACACCAAGCATGTCGACACCATCTTCACCCGGGTGTTCGGTCGGGCCTGACCTCACCAAAGGAAGCGGGGCCGGGGGAGGGATCTCCCGGCCCGCGCGCAGGGCCCCGGTCGCGCAACGCCACGCCACCGGGAAAGATTTTCAGGCTAGAACCTTCGCCTGGGCCGGTGGTATTGCTAAACAGATGGCCAGTTCAACGAACCGGCCGGCCCGCCAACGGAGCCCTTCGACCGGGGCTTGACTGAAGAGGCCTGGATGAGCGCCGGTGCGTTCGGAGGAAAACCGCAGGAAGTCGTCACCCCGGAGAGCCTGCTTTACGATGCCGCCGAGCGGATCGGGCGGCTGCGCAAGGGTCGGATCGCCCTGCATCTGCATCTGTCCCGCCTGCTGCCGGCCAATCGCGGCGAGGGCCGGATCCGCATCGCCTTCCGCATGTTCGAATCGATGGTCAGCGTCTATCGCGGCCAGTTGTTCCTGCTGTCCAATTCCGACATCCTGCTGATCTGCAAGGATGCGCCGCTGGCCGAGCTGGACGCCATCGTCTACAAGCTGCGCGCGCTGTTCGCCACCGATCCGCTGACCTATGCCGACGCGCCGGAAGGGGGGGACCGCTTCGTCACCCTCTACGACATCGAGATCGATTACGACCGCTTCTTCACCCTGTGCGGCGACCTGCTGGAGGAGACCAAGCGGGCCCGCGCCGCCGCCGCCGGCCGTGACGCCCCGCCCAAGCGCCGCCCGCTCGAGGCCACCGCCCTGGCCGGGGTGCTGCAGGGGATCGGCGCCTCCGACATCGCCGGGGTGGTGCGGCGTCAGGCCTCGATCCGCATCCTCGACCACCGCTCGGCCGAGGTCGAGTTCCAGGAATTCTACATGTCGATCGCCGACCTCCAGCAGGCCCTGGCCGCCGACGTCGATCTGCTGTCGAACCGCTGGCTGTTCCAGCATCTGTCCGAGGTGCTCGACCAGCAGGTGCTCGGGGTGCTGCGCGACGCCGATTTCCGCGCCCTGCCCAAGGCGTTCTCGCTCAACCTCAACATGGCGACGATCCAGACCGAGGCGTTCCAGAAATTCGAGGCCCGGGTGCGCGGCAGGGCCGGTCTGGTGGTCGAGTTCCAGCTGGTCGACGTCTTCAACAATCTCGACGGCTTCTTCCGCGCCCGCGACCAGCTGCGCGCCCACGGCCACAAGGCCCTGCTCGATGGAATGAGCCCGGTCACCCTGCAATTCATCGATGCCGAGCTGTTCGACACCGATTACGTCAAGCTGAGCTGGAGCGCCGATCTGGTCGACGACATCCGCACCGCCGAGGTCCAGCATGCCCTCGGCCCGGTCGGGTTCGACAAGGTGATCCTGTCGCGCTGTGATTCCGAGACGGCGGTGTCGTGGGGGCTGTCGGTCGGCATCCGCATGTTCCAGGGCCGTTTCCTCGACCGGGTGATCGCCGCCACCACCATGGCCGGCTGCGACCATGCCAGCGGCTGCACCCTGGCGCAATGCACCCAGCGCCATGGCGTGATCGCCGGCACGCCGCGCGGCGAATGCGGCAATCCCCACCGTCTCGACCTGTTCCCGCCGCTGTCGGCGCTGGGCTAGTCAGGGAGCGCGCGATGTCCTCCTCCTCCGTCGCTCCGAGCCAGGAAAGCCAGCTGCTGGATTACCTGCGCCGGCTCGAACGTCACCGCCAGAACCGCAAGGCGGTCTATCTCCATCTGTCCGGGCTGATGGCGCAGAACCGGCGCGAGCACCATCTGCGGGTGGTTGCCAGCGCGTTCGAGCCGCTGGTCAAGATGATGCTGGCCCAGGTGTTCACCCTGGCCAATGCCGACCTGATGGTGATCTACAAGGCCCAGGCCGGCGACGAGATCGAGGCGGCGGTGGTCAAGCTGCGCTTCCTGTTCTCGGAAGATCCGCTGGTGCGCGACGAGGCGGGCGGCCGTCAGGCGGCGTTCTGCACCCGCTACGATCTCGAGCGCGAATACGATCTGGTGCTGACCCAGGCCCAGAAGCTGGCCAAGGCGGAAGCCGATCGCCGCTCCGCCGCCCACGAGCAGGCGGTTGCCCGCCAGTTGCGGCCGCCGCAGCCGAGCGGCGGCGATCCCTTCACCCCCGAACTGCTGACCCGGGTCGAGCAGGCGCTGGGGCAGGCCGACCTCGCCAATCTGGTGCGGCGTCAGGCGGTCTGCGCGATGGTCGGCAAGACCCCGCCGCAGCCGGTGTTCCACGAGCTGTTCATCTCGATCGCCGATTTGCGCCAGACCCTGTTCCCCTCGGTCAACGTCAATTCCAGCCCCTGGCTGTTCCAGCAATTGACCGAGACGCTCGACCGCCGCGTCCTCAGCCTGCTCAACAAGCACGACGACCGCACCCTCGAAGGCGACATCAGCATCAATCTCAACGTCGCCACCATCCTCGAACCGGAATTCCTCACCTTCGACGACAACGTCAAGGCGGGGATGCGCGGCACCATCGTGCTCGAATTGCAGAAGGTCGACATCTTCGCCGATCTCGGCGCCTATCTGTTCGCGCGCGACTTCGCCCATGATCGCGGCTACCGCATCTGCATCGACGGCCTGACCTATTCCCAGTTGCCCTTCGTCGATCGCGAACGGCTCGGCGCCGACCTGATCAAGCTGGTGTGGGATGGCAGTCTGGCCGAGGAGCAGGACCGCAAGACCGAGGCGCTGAAGCGGATCGGGGTGACCCGGATCATCCTCTGCCGCTGCGATACCCCGGTGGCGATCGAGTTCGGCCATTCGGTCGGCATCTCCCTGTTCCAGGGCCGCTACGTCGAATCGGTGCTGCAGGGCGATCCGCACAAGCGGCTGCGGTCGCGGCCGCGCCCGTGAGCGCGATCGAGGTCGCCGGGCTGACCAAGAGCTTCGGCAAGGTGGTGGCGGTCGATCGGATCAGCTTCTCCGTCGCCGTCGGTTCCTGTACCGCGCTGCTCGGCGGCAACGGTGCCGGCAAGACCACCACCCTGTCGATGCTGCTCGGCCTGCTGCTGCCGAGCGAGGGGACGATCCGGGTGCTGGGGCAGGACATGGTGCGCCACCGCTACCGGGTGCTGCCGCGTCTCAATTTCTCCAGCCCCTATGTCGATCTGCCCCATCGCCTGACGGTGCGGGAGAACCTGACCGTCTACGGCCACCTCTATTGCGTCGCCGGGCTCAAGGCGCGAATCGCCGAACTGGCGCGCGAACTCGACCTGATCGATTTTCTTGACCGTCCCGGCGGCAAGCT
>JBDLVO010000033.1:0-3839 GCA_039804805.1 Pseudomonadota bacterium | reverse complement strand
GGCCAGCAGCGGCGCCGCCGCCCACAGCCGGCGGCGGCCGAGGGCGGGATCGGCGGCGAGGGCGACGCCGCCGGCCAGCGCCAGCGGCAGCGTCGCCTCGGGGGCGAAGGCCAAGGCGAGGCAGGCGCCGAGCGCGGCCGGTCCGGGGCGGCGGTCGAGCCCGGCCAGCAGCGCGGCGAGGCCGAACATCCACGCCAGCCCATGCGGCGTCAGCGCGCTGGCCGGCAGCGGGGCGAGGCTGACCCCGGCCAGCAGCTTGGTGGTGAAGAAGGCGCCGATCAGCACCGTCAGCAGCGCGGCGGACAGGTCGCCGCCGGTCAGCCGGCGCCGTACCACCGCCACCGCCCAGGCCAGCAGGGCGCCCGAGGCGGCGAGATGGAGCGGATAGGCCAGCCAGTCGGGCGGGGCACCGAGCCCGGTCAGGCGGGCGAGCGGGAACAGCAGCGAGGCGCCGAAGCCGCCGGGGCTGGCCAGGAACGGGTCGGCGGTGATCAAGGCGGGGGCGGCGGCCTGGGCCAGCAGGGTGGGGATCGCCTGCTGCGGCGGCGCGAAGCCGGCATAGCTGAACGCGGCGAACAGGCCGAGTACGGCGATCATGCCGACACGGGCGAGATCCGGCGAGCGGTCCATCTGATCCCCCTGGCTGCCTGCGGCGGACTTGCGGCGGTGGTGTCCGGTGCGGGCCGCGGCACGCCCGAATCGTCGCCCCCCGGCCGATCCGCGCCAAAATCCCTGAAACCCGCCGTTTTCCCGGCCGGGATCGGCCGGGGAACCATGTCGAGTCTATGACGGCGGGTTATATCAGAGGTCTGTCCGGGCACCAACCGAAACCCGCACCGGCCCGGGGGGAATTCCGCTCTTGGGACTTCTTCCTTCGGCGGTTATACTTGCTTTTCCGCATTGCAACAACAACCGCACCGGGAGGCGGAGCGATGAGCGAGGCAAACTTGCACGGCTATTATTTCGAGGATCTGGCGGTGGGGCAGTCGGCCAGCTTCGCCAAGACGGTGACCGAGGCGGACATCGTCGCCTTCGCCGGCATTTCCGGCGATTTCAACCCGGTTCACGTCAACGAGGACTTCGCCAAGACCTCGCTGTTCAAGGGGCGGATCGCCCACGGCATGTTGTCGGCGGCGTTCATCTCGACGGTGTTCGGCACCCGCCTGCCCGGGCCGGGCTGTATCTATGTCGCCCAGACCCTGAAGTTCAAGGCGCCGGTGCGGATCGGCGACACCGTCACCGCCCGGGTCGAGCTGACCACGCTGGTGCCGGAACGGCGGCTGGCCACCTTCACCACCATCGCCTCGGTCGGCGAGACCGTGGTGCTGGAGGGCGAGGCCACCCTCAAGGTCGATCGTCGGCCCTGATTCCGGCGGCCGTGGTCGGGCTGCCGCCCGAACCCGCTTGGGGCGAGGCCCCAAACCCCCTTCTTTTTCGAAAAAAAAGGGGGGGCGGCAGTCCGGTTTAGCCGGCGAGGGCGTGGGCGGCCTTGATCCGGTCGTCCTTGAGCTGCTCGGCGATCAGGAAAGCCAGCTCCAGCGCCTGGGTGGCGTTGAGGCGGGGGTCGCAATGGGTGTGATAGCGGTCGCCGAGGCGGGCCTCGGTGATCGCGGTCATCCCGCCGACGCATTCGGTGACGTCCTGGCCGGTCATCTCGAAATGGACGCCGCCGCCATGGCTGCCCTCGGCCTTGTGGACCTCGAAGAAGGCGCGCACCTCGGCCAGGATGGCGTCGAAGCGGCGGGTCTTGAAGCCCGAGGCGGCCTTGATGGTGTTGGCGTGCATCGGGTCGCACGACCAGACGATCTTGCGGCCGGCGCGTTTGACGGCGCGGACCAGACCGGGCAGCTTGACCGGCACCTCGGCCGCGCCCATCCGCACGATCAGGGTCAGGCGGCCGGGCTCGTTGTCGGGGTCGAGCCGTTCGATCAGCCGCAGCAGGGCATCGACGGTGATGTTGGGGCCGATCTTGAGCCCGATCGGGTTGCGCACGCCGCGCAGGAACTCGACATGGCCGGCGTCGGGCTGGCGGGTGCGCTCGCCGATCCACAGCATGTGGGCGGAACAGTCGTACCACTCGCCGCTGGTCGAATCGACCCGGGTCAGCGCCTGCTCGTAGGGCAGCAGCAGCGCTTCGTGCGAGGTGAAGAAATCGGTCTCGCGGATCTGCGGCGCGGTGTCCGAGGTCAGGCCGCAGGCCTCCATGAAGGCCAGGGTTTCGCCCAGACGGTCGCACAGATCCTGATACCGCGCCGCCTGGAGGGTGCCGGCGACGCAATCGAGCGTCCACTGATGCACCTTGTGCAGGTCGGCATAGCCGCCCTGGGCGAAGGCGCGCAGCAGGTTGAGGCTGGCGGCCGATTGGTTGTAGGCGCGCACCATCCGCTGCGGATCGGGAATCCGGGCCTCGGCGGTGAAGTCGATGCCGTTGATGTTGTCACCGCGATAGGACGGCAGGGTGACCCCGTCGATCGTCTCGGTGTCGGCCGAGCGCGGCTTGGCGAACTGGCCGGCCATCCGGCCGACCTTGATCACCGGCATCGCCGCGCCATAGCTCAGCACCACCGCCATCTGCAACATCACCCGGAAGGTGTCGCGGATGATGTTGGCGCTGAATTCGGCGAAGCTTTCGGCGCAGTCGCCGCCCTGGAGCAGAAATGCCTTGCCCTCGGCGACCTGGGCCAGGCTGGCCTTGAGGCGGCGGGCCTCGCCGGCGAACACCAGCGGGGGAAAGTTGGCCAGTTCCCGCTCGACCTCGGCCAGCGCGGCCGCGTCGGGATAGGTGGGAACCTGATGAATCGGCTTTGCCCGCCAACTGTCGGGCGACCAACGTTCGGCCATGGACGCTTCGTCTCCTGCGCTTCGCGCGCGCGAAAGGGGAAGGGCATTGATATACGATGCCGGGGCGCGCTTTTCCAGCATTACCGGCCTCCCCGCCCCTTGGCAGCGGCGCCGGGAGGGATAATCTCTAGATTCGGCAAACTTTGCGGAGAACCGACATGTCCGTTTCCTCGGTCGGGGGCAGCCCGCTGATGAAGCTGCTGGCGATGCTGAAGGCGCTCGACCGCGACGGCGACGGGCGGGTCAGCAAGGAGGAATTCGTCGATGGCCGTCCGGCCGGCCTGACCGCCGATCAGGCGGAGGGACTCTACGACAAGCTCAGCGCCACCGCCGGCAATCCCACCGGCGGGCTCAGTCAGGCCGACCTCGCCACCGCCTTCCAGGCGCTGGACAGCGAAACCCAGGCGGTGCTGATCCGCGCCCAGGGCGACGACGATCATCTGATCGCCACCATGGCGCACAATCTTCAGGACGCGGTGGTGGCCTATCTCAAGGGCGAGAAGGAGGTCGAGGTACGCAAGACCGTTCATCAGGTCGATCGGCCCGACGGTACCCGTATTACCTGGACGGAATAGGCCCGGTCCTGTCCCGCGCCCCCCTTTGTTGGCCACTCGCCCAAACCCCCCTTTATTTTCGAACAAGGGGGTTGGCATAATACCGGCCGTCCTTTGAAATGATCCGTTCAGCGGCCAGCAAGCCCGCGCGGCGTTGAGCGTTGTCGTCTCGGCTAAACGTATCAATTCACTCGCCGGGCCGTATAACCCCCGTTATTCGGGTAGCGCAAGCTCATCGCGAACAGATGCCAAGAGTGAAATTTCGTAAATTACCGACTGCAAAACCTCATTAAGTGGCGCATTTTTTTGGGCTGCCTTCAGCGTCTCGACGAGACGCTTAGCTTCGGTCCGCACCTGCCCAGGCATCCATCTTCGGTAGACTTGTATGCGCCCCTTTGCAATAGCCGTAATTGGATATTGGTCGTTCACGCGCTCAGCGATCTG
>JBDLVO010000032.1:0-2672 GCA_039804805.1 Pseudomonadota bacterium | reverse complement strand
AAAAACAAAGGGGGTCCGGGGCATCGCCCCGGCGGGTCGCGGGCGGCGCCCGCGCAACGCTAGGCCCCGCGCAGACGGTCGGCGACCCGGGGCAGCCACAATTCGGCCAGCAGGGCGCGGGCCTCGGCCTGGGCGGCGCGGTGAGCCTCGGTCCGCTCGAAATCGAGGCCGGGCTGATCGAGATCGAGCGCGGTCAGCCCCCACAGCAGCAGATCGCGATGGGCCCGGCGTTCGGCCAGCCCGGTGATCAACCGGAACCCCAACACCTGAGCCATCGGCCCGACCAGATCGGCGGCCAAAGCGTTCCCGCCATCGTTTCGGAAGCGGGAACGCACCACCAGCCAGTCGAGGCCGGCGCGATGGCGGCGGCAGCGTTCGCGGCGCCACTCCCACACCCGCTCGGCATAGGGGCCGGGAGCGACCAGGGCGCGGCGCAGTGGATCGACCCGGCCGATCAGGTCGAGATCGAGCGGGCTGTCGTTGATCGGGGTCAGCAGGGTGTCGGCGTGGAGATGGGCAAGCCGGGACAGCGGGGCATCGGCGCCGGGGCAGTCGATCACCACGAAATCGCAGGCGGCGGCGAGGCCGGCGACGGCGAGGTCGAGCCGGGCGCGTTCCTCCTCCAACGCGGCGGCGCGCGAATCGAGGGTGGAGGGGGCGACCGCCTCAAGGCGCGGCTGCGGCAAGGCGGCGGCGAGGCGTTCGCCGCAGGCGCGCCGGCTGGCGAGGATCCGGGTCAGCGAGGCCTGATGCGCGTCGAGATCGAGGCAGCCGACGCGGAAGCCGAGCCGCAGCAGCCCGACCGCGACATGGAGCGCCAGGGTGGTCTTGCCCGAGCCGCCCTTCTCGTTGCCGACCACCACCACATGCGCGTCCGTCCCCACCCCGCCCCCTTTCCCGTCGCCGCCCCGAGGTCGCGCCTCGCGGGAGGGCATGATACAGTGAACCCGTTGTGCTGGTCTGCCCTTCCCGTCGCGAGGTTTTCCCCATGCCCGAGTCCGGCCCGCCCTCCTGGAGCGACCTCGCCGACCCGGGCGAAGGAATGATCGGGGTGCTGGCCGACCTCGACTGCATCGCCTGGCGGCGCGAACTGCGGCCGGACGGCAGCCTGCATTATCCCTGGATCTCGCCCAACGCGGCGCGAATTCTCGGCTTCGCCCCCGAGGCGCTGACGGTCGGGCCGCGCGGCGCCCTCAGCGTGGTGCATTGGGCCGACCGCGACGCCCACGCCGCCGCGATCCACGCCTCGGCTGCCGCGCTGGCCCCCTGCCGGATCGATTTCCGCGTCGTCACCGCCGGCGACGAGACCCGCTGGCTGCGCGAATCCGCCCGGCCGCGCCGGCTCGGCGACGGGCGGGTGGTGTGGGACGGGCTGTGGCAGGACAACACCCGCTCGGTGCGGGCCGAATTCCAGCACCAGACCCTGATGGAGCACGCCCAGGACTGCATCTTCCTGCTGACCGACGACGAGCGGGTGACCTGGTGCAACGCCGCCGCCCAGCGGGTGTTCGGGCTGGGGCCGGGCGAGGCCGCCGGACTGCCCTTCGCCGAGCTGACCGGCCCGGGCGAGAAGTCGCCGCTGGCGCTGGTGGCCGACGAGGCCGGCGCCGCCGACCGGCCGCTCGAACGCGAGATGACCGGGCGGCGGCGCGACGGCAGCCGCTTCCCGTTCGACATGACGGTCAGCGAGCTGCGCCGCGACGGCCGGCTGTCGGTGATCGTGATCGGCCGCGACATCACCCGCCGCCGCGACGCCGAGCGGCGGCTGGCCGACAGCGAGCGGCGGCTGCGGCTGACCTTCATCACCGCCTCGCTCGGCATCGTGGTGATGGCGATGGACGGCACCATCCTGTTCTCCAACCCGGCGTTCGAGACCATGGCCGGCGACGGCGGCGGCCATCCCCTGGTCGGCACCAGCCTGCACGATCTGGTCAGCGCGCGCTTCCTGCCGCCGCCGGCACGGATTCCCCCGGCCGGGATGTCGTTCGCCCTGGTGTGCGACCCCGGCCTGCCCGACGGGGCCGAACGGCACTGGCGCATCACCGGCACCCGCTTCCCCGCCACCACCGCCGAGGCCGAGCCGTCGCTGCTGCTGTTCGTCGAGGACGTCACCGAGGCCACCCGCGACGCCCACGAACGCCGCCAGCTCGCCCAGTTGCTCCACGAGGGGCAGAAGCTGGAGGCACTGGGGCGGCTGGCCGGCGGCGTCGCCCACGAACTCAACAACATGCTGGGGCCGATCCTGATGGGGGCGGAGATGATCGCCCGCACCGCCCGGCTCGACCCCCGCAACGACGAACGCTGCGCCCGCATCATCAGCGCGGCCAAGAACAGTCGCGAGATCGTCCGCAACGTGCTGGCCTATTGCCGCAAGGAAAGCCACGCCGTCGCCCCGTTCGACGTCACCCGCGCCTTCGACGATTTCACCGCGATGGCGGTGCCGACCCTGCCGCCGACCATCCGGGTCGAGATCCAGCGCGAGCCGGCCGCCCTCCAGGTCACCGGCGAGCCGGGCCAGTTGCAGCAGGTGCTGCTCAATCTGGTCAACAACGCCCGCGACGCGATGGAGGGGCGCGGCACCCTGACCCTCGGCCTGCGCCGGCTGGAGGCGGCGGAACGGGCGGCGCGGATCGCCGCCATCCGCGCCCCGGCCGGCAATGACGGCGGCACCG
>JBDLVO010000031.1:0-14211 GCA_039804805.1 Pseudomonadota bacterium | reverse complement strand
TCGTGGGCGGGGGGGGGCACGACCGAAACAACGTCAACTTTTCGGAAAGTAGGGGCGGGGGCGGAGGATCTCCAGGGGGGGAGGTTGAAATAAGAATAAATCGGGTTATCCCCGCCGCTTTCCATGACTAAGGTATGGGGCGGCGAGGGTTCCGTTTCGTTGACTCCGGTTTTTCGCGGAGTATGGTTTGCCGTTCGCGCCGACCGCAGCCAAGGAGTTCGCCGATGCCCCGCCACGCCCTCGCCCAGACCATCGATGCCGCCTGGGAGGCGCGCGACACCATCACCCCGGCCACGGTCGGCCCGGTGCGCGACGCGGTCGAGGCGGCGCTGGCCGGGCTCGATGACGGCTCGTTCCGCGTCGCCGAAAAGATCGACGGCGCCTGGGCGGTGCATCAGTGGCTGAAGAAGGCGGTGCTGCTGTCGTTCCGCCTGACCGAGACCGCGCCGATCCCGGGCGCGCCCGGCGGCAGCGCCTGGTTCGACAAGGTGCCGACCAAGTTCGAGGGCTGGGACGAGGCCCGTTTCCGCGCCGCCGGCTTCCGCGCCGTGCCGGGCGCGGTGGTGCGCCGCTCGGCCTACATCGCCCCCGGGGTGGTGCTGATGCCGTCCTTCGTCAATCTCGGCGCCCGGGTCGAGTCGGGGACGATGGTCGATACCTGGGCCACCGTCGGCTCCTGCGCCCAGATCGGCCGCAACGTCCACCTGTCGGGCGGGGCCGGGATCGGCGGGGTGCTGGAGCCGCTCCAGGCCGGGCCGGTGATCATCGAGGACGATTGCTTCATCGGCGCCCGCGCCGAGGTGGCGGAAGGGGTGATCGTCGAAACCGGGGCGGTGCTGTCGATGGGGGTCTATCTCGGCGCCTCGACCAAGATCATCGACCGCGAGACCGGGGCGGTGTATGTCGGCCGGGTGCCGGCCTATTCGGTGGTGGTGCCGGGCAGCCTGCCGGGCAAGCCGTTGCCCGACGGCACCCCGGGTCCGTCGCTCTATTGCGCGGTGATCGTCAAGAAGGTCGACGCCAAGACCCGGTCGAAGGTGTCGATCAACGAATTGTTGCGCGATTGAGCCCGGCCGCCGATCCGCTGGCGCTGGCCCGCGCCCTGATCCGTCGCCCCAGCGTCACCCCCGCGGACGCCGGGGCGATCGATCTGCTGATCGAAACCCTGACCCCGCTCGGTTTCGTCTGCCACGAGATCCGCTCGGCCAGCGGCGGGCCCGAGATCCGCAACCTTTATGCCCGGCGCGGCGATGCCGGCCCCAATTTCTGCTTCGCCGGCCATACCGACGTGGTGCCGCCCGGCCCGGGCTGGAGCGTCGATCCCTTTGCCGCCGAGATCCGGGACGGACGGCTGTTCGGGCGCGGTGCCGCCGACATGAAGGGCGGCATCGCCTGCTTCGTCGCCGCCGTGGCCCGGCTGCTGGCCGAGGGCGCGCCGGGGGGTTCGATCTCGCTGCTGATCACCGGCGACGAGGAGGGGCCGGCGGTCGACGGCACGGTCAAGGTGCTGGACTGGCTGGCGGCGCGCGAGGAAAAGCTCGACGCCTGTCTGGTCGGCGAGCCGACCAATCCCCGCCGCCTGGGCGAGATGATCAAGATCGGCCGGCGCGGCAGCCTCAACGCCCGCCTCCGGGTGGTCGGCACCCAGGGCCATGCCGCCTATCCCGATCTGGCCGACAACCCGATCCCCCGCCTGCTCGACCTGCTGCGCCGGCTGACCGCCCATCCGCTCGACGACGGCACCGACCATTTCCAGCCCTCGACCCTGACGCTCACCACGGTCGATGTCGGCAATCCGGCCACCAACGTGATTCCGGCCGAGGCGCGGGCCGCCTTCAACATCCGCTTCAACGACCGTCACAGCGGCGCCTCGCTGACCTCCTGGATCGAACAGAGCGTCGCCGCCGCCGACCTCGGCCGGGTCGAGATCGAGGTCACGGTGTCGGGCGAGCCGTTCCTGACCCCGCCCGGGGCGCTGTCGGACCGCCTGGTGGCGGCGATCCAGGCCGAGACCGGGCTGCTGCCGGAGCTGTCGACCAGCGGCGGCACCTCGGACGCCCGCTTCATCCATGCCCTCTGCCCGGTGGTCGAGTTCGGTCTGGTCGGCCAGACCATCCACAAGGCCGACGAGAACGTCGCCGTCGCCGACCTGGAACGGCTGACCGCGATCTACCACCGCCTGCTGGCCGGCTGGGTCGGGCGATGATCGGCCTCGCCGAGATCGCCCGGTCGATCTACGGCGGTTGGCGCCTGGCCCGGGGCGATGCCGGCGGGCTCGACTGGTTCACCCTGTCCGCCGGCGGGGTGTGGCGCTCGTTCTGGGGGCCGGCGCTGGTGCTGCCCGGGGTGCTGCTGGTGCAGGGGCTCGACGGCGCGTTCGACGCGGCGACGCTGCGGCCGCTGGTGACGCAGATCATCGCCTTCGTGATCGGCTGCACCGCCTTTCCGCTGCTGGTGGCGCAGATCACCGAGGAAATCGGGCGCGGTCCGCTGTTCTGCCGCTATCTGGTCGCCTACAATTGGAGCGCGGTGATCCAGCTCGCCGCTTTGTTGCCGGTGGCGCTGCTGGCCTGGGCGGTGCCGGGGCCGCTGCCGTCGCTGCTGAACCTCGTCGTCACCATCGGCCTGCTGTTCTATCAGACCTATGTCGCCCGGGTGGCGCTGGCGGTCAACGGCCTGACCGCCTCGCTGCTGGTGGTGCTCGATCTGCTGCTCGGCACCCTGATCCAGGGCGTCGCCGACCGGATCGGCGGCTGATCCCCGCCGCCGGTGATTCCGTCGCCGCGGCAAACCGGCTAGACTGACCGTTCAAGCCGATTCGGGCCGGAGCGGGGGATGCGTCCGGGGGATATCCGCAGTCCGTCTTACTTTCGCCGCCAGTTGATCTTTCGGCTGGTGCTGGTCGGGCTGGTGGCCTCGCTGCTGGCCGGGGCGGCGCTGTTCGTGATCGAAAGCGGCTGGATCGAGCGGGTCTGCGCCAATCTGGCCGCGCTGGAGGCGCGCAACGTCGCCCGGGTGCTGGTGGCCGGCGGCGACGGCCCGGCCCGCGATGCCGCGTTGCGGGCGGCGATCCACGAATCGCTGGCCAGCAACCGGGGCGGCTTCGTTCAGGTCGAGATCCGCCATGGTCCCGGCGACGAGGTGATCGCCCGCGCCGCCGCCCAGCCCTTCGCCACCGCGATCGGCCGGTTCGAGCGCTGCGAGGGCCAGCATTCCCAGTTCGGCGCCGACCGCTGCAATCGCCAACTGATCGGCGATTCGGTGTTCGTCCGCTTCGACGAGCCGATCCTCGACGGCGACGGGCGCGAACTGGGCCGCTTCGCCGGGCTGTTCCGGGTCTCGCCCCAGACCCTCCAGGCGATCCGGCTCGACAACGTCACCCTGTTCGCCCTGACCATCGGCGCGGTGCTGCTGACCGCGCTGGCGCTCTATCCGCTGCTGGCGGCGTTGCAGGGGCGGGTGGTGGCCGAGGCGCGCCATCTGCTGCGGGCCAACCTCGACACCCTCAAGGTGCTGGGCAGCGCGGTGGCCAAGCGCGATTACGGCACCCGCACCCACAATTTCCGCGTCACCCTCTACGCCGTCCGGCTGGCCGAGGCGCTCGGGCTGGCCCCGGCGGCGATCCGCAGCCTGATCAAGGGGGCGCTGCTGCACGACGTCGGCAAGATCGCGGTGCGCGACGCGGTGCTGCTGAAGCCGGGCAAGCTCGACCCGGCCGAGTTCGAGGAGATGAAGGGCCATGTCGCCCACGGCCTCGACATCATCGCCGCCAGCGCCTGGCTGCGCGACGCCGCCACCGTGGTCGGCGGCCATCACGAATGGCTCGACGGCAGCGGCTATCCCCACGGCGTTTCCGGCGCCGATTTGCCGCTGGCGGCGCGGATCTTCGCCATCGTCGATGTGTTCGACGCCCTGACCAGCGTCCGGCCCTACAAGCCGGCCCTGTCGCTCGACGCCGCCCTCGCTCTGCTGGAGCAGGGGCGCGGCAGCCATTTCGATCCCGACCTGCTCGATCGCTTCGCCACCATCGCGCCCGAACTGCATCGGACCCTCAGCCAGAGCGACGAGGCCGGGATCGAGGCGATGACCGACCGCGTTCTCGCCCAGTATTTCCGCCTCGCGGCGGAATGAAAGTGGGCGCCGCCCACGCCCGCCAAGGGCCACACGCCCTAGGATCCCCGCGAAAAACAAACGGGTCCAGGGGCCGTCGGCCCTTGGCGGGTGCGGGCGGCGCCCGCGTCCTGCTTGCTTAATTCATTCGATTGTATTAATTTGACCGGATGAGACGGAGTCAAACCAGCGCCCCCGCCGCCGAGCGCGGCGACACCACCCGCCACCGGCTGCTGCTGGCGGCGATCGAGGTGTTCGGCCGGCTCGGCTATGACGGCGCCACCACCCGGGCGCTGGCGGTGGCGGCCGGGGTCAATCTCCAGGCCATTCCCTATCATTTCGGCGGCAAGGAGGGACTGTATCAGGCGGTGGTGGCCCATATCGCCGACAGCATCGCCGAGCGGATGGGGCCGCTGCGGCTGCGTCTCGCCGCCCGCTTCACCGCCGAGGCGCACGGCCAGCCGATCATCGCCGACGAGGCGCGGGTGCTGCTGGTCGATCTGCTGCGGACCCTGGCCGAATTCCTGATCCGGCCCGAGATGGAAAGCTGGGCCCGGGTGGTGATCCGCGAGCAGATGGAGCCCAGCCCGGCGTTCGACCGTCTGTTCCGGGTCGGGATGGAGCCGCAATTCGCCGCCGCCCGCCTGCTGGTCGGCCGGGCGAGCGGGCTTGATCCGGCCAGCGAATGGGTCGGGGTGCGCACCTTCGGCCTGATCGGCGGGGTGCTGATGTTCCGCACCGCCCATGGCGCGGTGCTGCGGGTGATGGATTGGACCGCGATGGGGCCGGACCAGGTCGGGCTGATCCGCCGGCTGGTCGAGGAACTGGTCGCCGGGCTGCCGGCCGGGGAGGGGGCGCGATGACCCGTCGGGCGCTGGTTTTCCGTTCCCTCGCCGGCCTGCTGCTGGCAGGCGGGCTGGCTTTCGCCTCCTGGCGGGCCGATCTGCCGGCCCGGCTGGCCGGGCATCCCGCCGCCCCGCCGGCGCTGACCCTCTACGGCAATGTCGACATCCGTCAGGCCCAGCTCGGCTTCCGGGTCGGCGGCCGCATCGCCGCGCTGCTGGTCGATGAAGGCGACGCGGTCGGCCCCGGTCAGAGTCTGGCCCGGCTCGATCCCCAGCCGCTGCGCGACCGGGTCGCCGCCGCGTTCGCCCGCGCCGCCGAGGCCGAGGCCAGCCTGACCCGGCTGGTGGCCGGACCGCGTCCGGCCGAGATCGCCGCCGGCCGCGCCGCCCATGCCGAGCGACTGGCCGATCTGCGCAACGCCGAACTGGCGCTGGAGCGCGCCCGCGCCCTGCGCCACAGCGGCACCATCGCCCAGGCCGCGCTCGATCAGGCCGAGGCCAATCGCGGCATGGCCGCCGCCCGCGCCGCCTCGGCGCGCGAAAACCTCCGTCTGCTCGAACAGGGCACCCGCGCCGAGGAGATCGCCGCCGGCCGCGCCGCCGCCGCCGCCGCCCAGGCCGAGCTGGCCGCCGCCCGCACCGACCTCGCCGACGCCGAGCTGCGCGCCCCCGCCGCCGGAATGGTGCTGTCGCGCCTGCGCGAACCGGGGGCGATCGTTTCCTCCAGCGATCCGGTGCTGACCCTGTCGCTGGAACGGCCGGTGTGGGTGCGCGCCTATGTCGCCGAATCCGCGCTCGGCCGGATCCATCCCGGGATGGGCGTCACCGTCACCACCGACAGCGAGCCGGCGCGGCCGCGCGCCGGCACGGTCGGCTTCATCTCGCCGGTGGCCGAATTCACCCCCAAATCGGTCGAAACCCCGGATCTGCGCACCGATCTGGTCTACCGGCTGCGGGTGGTGATCGACCAGCCCGATCCCGGCCTGCGCCAGGGGATGCCGGTGACGGTCCATGTTCCCCCGCCGGCGGCGGAGGCGGGCGATGGCGCCGCCGGCCGCTGAGGCGGCCCCGTCCGCTCCGGCGGGAGCGGTCCGCCTCGACGGCGTGGTCAAACGGTTCGGCCGCGACGGCCCGCCCGCGCTCGACGGGATCAGCGCCTGCCTGCGCGGCGGCGAGATCACCGGGCTGGTCGGTCCCGACGGCGCCGGCAAGACCACCCTGATCCGGCTGATGACCGGGCTGATGCGGCCCGATGCCGGCAGCATCCGCGTGCTGGGCTGGGACAGCGGGCGCGAGGCGGCGCGGATCCAGGCCGAGATCGGCTATATGCCGCAGCGTTTCGGCCTGTACGAGGATCTGACCGTCGCCGAGAATCTGCGCCTTTACGCCGAATTGCGCGGGCTCGATCCGGCCGAGCGCACCGCCACCTTCGACCGTCTGCTCGGCTTCACCGATCTCGCCCGCTTCACCGGCCGGCTCGCCGGGCGCCTGTCGGGCGGGATGAAGCAGAAGCTCGGCCTCGCCTGCGCCCTGCTGAAGACGCCGCGCCTGCTGCTGCTCGACGAGCCCGGGGTCGGGGTCGATCCGATCTCGCGCCGCGATCTGTGGGCGATGGTCGAGCATCTCGCCTCCGAGGGAATCGGGGTGGTGTGGTCGACCGCCTATCTCGACGAGGCCGAGGCCTGCCGCTCGGTGCTGCTGCTCGATCGCGGCCGGCTGCTCCATGCCGGGCCGCCGGGCGAGCTGACCGGCCGGGTCGCCGGTCGGGTGGCGCGGCTGGTCGGCAGCGCCGGACGGCGGCGGCGGGTGCTGGCCGAGGCGCTCGACGACCCGGCGGTGATCGACGGGGTGATCCAGGGCGAGGCGATCCGGCTGGTCACCGCCGTCGGGGCCACGCCCAAAGCCGCCACCCTGGCCGGCGGCCGGCTGGAGCCGGTGCCGCCCCGTTTCGAGGATGCCTATGTCGATCTGCTCGGCGGCGGTCCCGGCGGCCGTTCCGCTTTGGTCGATCCGGCCCGGCCGCCGCCGGCCGGGGCCGCCGCCGCCCGGCCGGTGATCGAGGCATGCGGCCTGACCAAATGCTTCGGCGATTTCACCGCCGCGCGCGACATCAGCTTCGCCATCCCGCGCGGCGAGATCTTCGGCCTGCTCGGTCCCAACGGCGCCGGCAAATCGACCACCTTCCGCATGCTGTGCGGCCTGCTGCGCCCGAGTGCGGGCGAGGGGCGGGTGGCCGGGCGCGACCTGCGGCGCGAGGGGGCCGAGGCGCGGCGCCATCTCGGCTACATGGCGCAGAAATTCTCGCTCTACGGCGATCTCAGCGTCGCCCAGAATCTCGACTTCTTCGCCGGGGTCTATGGGCTGGGCCGGGGGTGGCGGCGCGAGCGGATCGCCCTGATGACCGAGATCTTCGACCTCGGCGCCCAGCGCCGCCAGTCGGCCAAGGATCTGCCGCTCGGGCTCAAGCAGCGCCTCGCCCTGGCCTGCGCGGTGATGCACGAGCCGGCGGCGCTGTTCCTCGACGAGCCGACCTCGGGGGTCGATCCGATCACCCGGCGCGAGTTCTGGACCCAAATCAATGCCCTGGTCGAAACCGGGGTCACCGTGCTGGTCACCACCCATTTCATGGACGAGGCGGAATATTGCGACCGCATCGCCCTGATCGACCGGGGGCGGGTGCTGGCGCTGGGCCCGCCCGATACGCTGAAGGCCAGCGCGGTGGCGGCCGGGGCGCCGCTGCCGACGATGGAGGAGGCCTTCATCGCCCTGATCCGCGCCGGCGCGGCGGCGGAGGCGGCGCGATGACCCCCGCCGCCGCCCGGCTGCGCCGTCTCGCCGCCCTGATCGTCAAGGAAAGCCGGCAGGTGGTGCGCGACCCCAGCAGCATCCTGATCGCCTTCGTCCTGCCGGTGGTGTTGCTGCTGCTGACCGGCTTCGCCATCTCGCTCGACGCCAGCCGCACCCGGCTCGGGCTGGTGGTCGAATACCCGACTCCGCTGGCGCGCGACCTCGCCGCCAGCTTCCACGCCTCGCGCTATTTCGCGGTGCGCGAGGGCCGCGACCGCCGCGAACTGGAACAGGATCTGGTGCTGGGCCGGCTGCGCGGGCTGGTGGTGATCCCCGCCTTGCTGCCGGCCGACCTCGCCGCCGGCCGGGCGCCCAAGGTCCAGGTGATCGCCGACGGGGTCGATCCCAACACCGCCAATTTCGTCCGCAACTACGTCCAGGCCACCCTGGCGACCTGGGCGGCGCGGCAGGCGGCCGAGCGGGGCGGCGGGGCGGCGATCAGCCTCCATCCCCATTTCTGGTTCAATCCCGAGCTGCAAAGCCGCAATTTCCTGGTGCCGGGGGCGATCGCGATCGTGATGACCCTGGTCGGCACCCTGCTGACCTCGCTGGTGATCGCGCGGGAATGGGAACGCGGCACGATGGAGGCGATGATGGCGACGCCGCTCTCCACCGCCGAATTGCTGGCCGGCAAGCTGCTGCCCTATTTCGGGCTTGGGCTGGGCGCGATGACGATCTGTCTGGTGCTGGCGCTGACGGTGTTCCAGGTGCCGTTCCGGGGCTCGCTCGGCGCGCTCTACGCCTTGTCGGCCTGCTTCCTGATGCCGGCGCTGGGGCAGGGGCTGCTGATCTCGGCGGTGACCCGCAACCAGTTCCTCGCCTCTCAGCTCGCCTTGATCAGCGGCTTCCTGCCCGCCTTCCTGCTGTCGGGCTTCCTCTACGAAATCGGCTCGATGCCGCAGCCGATCCGCTGGCTGACGGCGATCGTGCCGGCGCGCTATCTGATCCCGTCGTTGCAGACGGTGTTCCTGACCGGCGACATCTGGCCGATGTTCCTGCCGGCGATGGGGATGATGCTGCTGATCGGCACGGTGTTCTTCGCCATCGCCCTGCGCCGCACCCGCAAGAGGATCGACTGACGATGTGGAGCCGGATCCGCGCCCTGGTGATCAAGGAATTGCTGGCGGTGCTGCGCGATCCGCGCGGGCGGATGATCCTGATCGTGCCGCCGCTGGTGCAGTTGGTGGTGTTCTCGCTCGCCGCCACCCTCGAAGTCACCAATGTCGATCTCGGCCTGCTCAACCGCGATGGCGGGCGGTGGGGGGCGGAACTGACCCAGCGCCTCGCCGCCGCCCCGGCGGTGCGCAGCCTGCGCCCGCTGCACGATCCGGCCGAGCTGCGTGCGGCGATCGACCGCCAGCGGGTGCTGGCGGCGGTCGAGATCGGCCCGACCTTCTCGCGCGATCTCGAAGCCGGCCGGCCGGCCGAGCTCCAGATCATCCTCGACGGGCGCCGCTCCAACGCCAGCCAGATCGTCGCCGGCTATGTCGAGCAGATCGTGCGCGATCTGGCCGCCGAAAGCCCGGCCGGCCGGCGGGCGGCGCCGCTGACGGTGGGAGCGGAGACGCGGATCTGGTTCAATCCCAACCTGATCTATCCCTGGTTCATGGTGCCGAGCCTGGTCGGGGTGATCGCGATGCTGATGGGGCTGACGGTGACCGCCCTGTCGGTGGCGCGCGAGCGTGAACTCGGCACCTTCGATCAGCTGCTGGTGTCGCCGCTGCGCACCCACGAGATCCTGCTGGGCAAGGTGATCCCGCCGCTGCTGATCGGGCTGACCCACATGACCCTGTTCATCCTCGCCGCCGTGCTGGTGTTCGGGGTGCCGCTGCGCGGTTCGCTGCCGTTGCTCTACGCCAGCGGATTGGTGTTCCTGGCGGCGGTGATCGGGGTCGGGCTGTTCATCTCGGCGCTGTCGGCGACCCAGCAACAGGCGATCCTCGGCGCCTTCCTGTTCATGGTGCCGGCGATGCTGCTGTCGGGCTTCGCCACCCCGATCGAGAACATGCCCGACTGGTTGCAGCCGCTGACCCTGCTCGACCCGATGCGCTATTTCCTGGTGGTGGTGAAGGGGATTTTCCTCAAGGACCTGCCGGCCGCCGAGGTGCTGGCCCAGATCCTGCCGCTGGCGCTGATCGCGCTGGTCACGCTCGCCGCCGCCGCGTGGCTGTTCCGCCGCCGGCTGGAATAGCGACGCTGCGGGCTCCGCCCGCACCCGCCAAGGGCCATCAGGCCCCCGGACCCCATCGACGGTCGGGTGGGGCCGGCCGCGTTCAGGTCCGGCGCGGGCAGGGGGGAGGCACTCTGCCACGGCAGTTCGAGCCAGCGGAAGGATTCGGGGTGACGGTAGACGACGATCAGATAGAAGGTGGTGGCTCCCAGCACGAACAGGCCGATCATCAAGCCCAACAGATCCTGAACCGACATGACGCCCTCCCACGGCCGGGGATCGAACCGTTTTTCGACGCTGGCGGGCATTGTCCCGCGTCCGGCCGTCAGGGTTCGAGAGGGATCGCGATCAAGCGGCGCTTATCGCCGCTTAACGTGGTCCTCATTCCGACCAGACGCGAAACCCCCGCACCAGGGGGGGAGGTGCGGGGGTTGGTCGCTGGAGGTAGACTTTTTTGAGTGGCTGAGGCTCAAAAGCTTATGGAGAGATGATGCCACCGCCCGCCTTACCGCAGGGTGGCGGGCGGGTGATCTTTTTGTAATGGTTCAAAGAAGATGCGCGCCGCACCGGAGCGCCGCCAGACACCGACGACCGGGAATCACGAACCCCCCGCACCAGGGGGGAGGTGCGGGGGGCTCTGGAGGTAGACTTTTTGAGTGGCTGAGGCTCAAAAGCTTATGGAGAGATGATGCCACCGCCCGCCTTACCGCAGGGTGGCAGGCGGGTGATATTTTTGTAATTATTCAAAAGTGATGCCGGGGAGCCTCTATTGCCGCATCTGGGCAAGGAAGGCGGCGAGGCGCTGGTCGAGTTCGCCGGTCTGGCGGGCGAGGTCGCGGATCTCGCCCAGGATCGCCCCGGCGGCGAGGCCGGTGCGCTCGGCGGCCTGGATCACCGAGGCGATGCCGCCGCCGACCTGACCGGTGCCGGTGGCGGCGACCTGGATGTTGCGGCTGATGTCGGCGGTGGCGGCGCCCTGCTGCTCGACCGCGGCGGCGATGCCGGCCGAATTGGTGTCGATCGCGCCGATCTGGGCGATGATGTCCTCGATCGTCCGCGCCGTTTCCTCGGTGATCGCCTGCATCTGGGTGACCTGTCCGCCGATCTCCTCGGTGGCGCGGCCGGTCTGGTTGGCCAGTCCCTTGACCTCGCCCGCGACCACGGCGAAGCCCTTGCCGGCCTCGCCGGCCCGCGCCGCCTCGATGGTGGCGTTGAGCGCCAGCAGGTTGGTCTGCGCCGCGATGTCGCTGATCAGGGTGACCACCGCGCCGATCCGGCTGGCGGCCTCGACCAGCGCGGCCAGGGTCTCGCGGGCCTTGCGCGCCCGCTCGGCGGTGTCCCGCGCCAGCGCGGCCGAGCCCGACACCTGCCGGCTGATCTCGCCGATCGAGGCCGACAATTGCTCGGCGGCGGCGGCGACGCTCTCGACGCTGGTGGTGGCCTGTTCCGAGGCGTGGGCCACCGTGCCGATGGCGGTGCGGGTCTGGTCGGCGTCGCCGTTCATCGCCTCGGCGGCGGCGCGCAGGCGTTCGCAGGCGGCGCTGACGCTTTGGGCCAGGGCGCGCACCTCGGTCTCGAACGCCTCGGCCAGGCTGACATAGCCGGTGACGTCCTTCCAGGTCAGCGCGGTGCCGGTGACGGCGCCGTCCTGGTCGCGCAGCAGGGCGACATGGTTCTCGATGGTGACGCCGCCCATGGTGAACTTGCCGCTGAACGGCAGGTGGGCGGGGTCGGTCAGGATCGCCCGCACCCGGGCGGGATCGCGGTGGAAATCGAGCACGCTGCGCCCGACCACCTGACCGAGATCGGTCCCGCTGCCGCGCTGCATCCGGGCGAGGATGTCGCGGGCCGAACGGTTGAGATAGGAGATGGTCAGGTCGGGCCGGCACAGCATCACCGCCGCCGGCTGCTCCTCGACCAGCCGGTTGAGCCGAAAGGCCTCGCCGACCGATTGCCGCACCGCGTCGAGGCCGCGTGCCAGAACCCCGATCTCGTCGCCGCGCCCGGTGCCGGGTACCGTGGTGCCGCCGCGGCCCTCGACCACCCCCCGGGTGGCGTCGGTCAGCGCCCGCAGCGGCCGGACGATCTGGCGCGACACCACCAGCCCGGCGGCGCCGATGCCGATCGCGAGGCCGAACGCCAGCACCGCCAGCAGCCAGCGCAGATCGCGGTCATATTCGCCATCGACCCGTTGTTCCAGCCGGTTGACCTCGACCGCGTCGGCCGCCGCCAGCGCCTTGACCCGGTCGTTGAGGGCGCTGCGCACCTTGCGGTTGGCGTCGTTGTCGCCGAAGGCGCGGGCCTCGGCGGTGGAGACCTCGCGGCCGAGCCGGACCAGTTCGGCGCGGAAGCGGATGAACTCGTCGGCCGCCTGCTGTGCCGCCGCGAAATCGTTCTGGTTGCCGGTGTGAACCTTGCGCCATTCCGTCAGGGTGTCGCGCAGGCGGTCGAGATTCTGCAACAGCGGCACCGCGAACTTTTCCGCCGCGGCGGCGTCGCGCGACATGTAGATCCCGCGCGAATCCATCACCGCCGCCAGGATCAGGGCGTTGGTGCGTTCGCCCAGCACCGCGCTGCGGGCGGCGTGGGCCATCTCGTCGCTGACCTGACGGTAGGCCCGTAGCGAGGCGAGGCCACTGAGGCCGACCACCAGCGCCGCCAGCGCCAGCGCTCCCATGGCGAGGTGAAGCTTGGTCGCGATACGCAACTGGATCATCGGCGCCCTCCCCGACCTGTCTCCGCGCCGCCGGGTGCCGCCGGGGCGCGGGCCGTCTTCGGCGCGGCCGCGCCGAATTCGCCCGGGGGATGACTATATCCGAAGTAATATGGTTGGCACAACCGCCGGCAGAGAGAACTCCGCCGGAGGTCCCGGTCAGTACTTGACGGCGCGGGCCGAGGCGAAGCCGTGATAGGGCCAGGCCTGGACGATGTGCCACTGGCCGGGCGCGTCGCGGGCGATCAGGTAGCTGGCGCCGTCGGGCAGGGCCAGCCCGACCGCCGTCTCCAGCGCCGGGGTGGCGTTGAGGACATAGGCGAAGGCGGCGCGGTCGCTATCGAGTCGCGGCCGGTAGAGCGTTTCCGCCTCGAAATAGGTAATCATCCCGACGACCTGGGTGCCGAAGCCGAGGTAATAATCGATCTGGTTGGCGAGGCCGACCCGGGGCGGATCGACGTACCAGACCTTGGCCCCTTCCGGCAGCAAGGCGCGGGCTTCGCTGGCGGTGACGGCGATGTGGGCCTTGACCGGGTTGATGTCGAAACGCAGCACGCCGATCGCCGCCACCGGCCCGACCCCCAGCGCCGCCACCGCCAGCACGGCGGCGGCGTTGCGCAGCCGGGAGGCGGACGGCCGCTGCCCCCAGCGCCGCCATGCCGCCCCGGCCAGGGCCGCGCCCGCCAGCAATTGCAGCGCGCCGAGCTGGGTGTTGTAGCGCCAGAACGACGCCGCCGAGCGCCCCTCATAGCCGAAGAACACCGCGAGGTAGGTCCAGGTCAGGAACAGGGTGAAGCCGAGGAACACCATCCCGAACAGCGGCACCACCGCCAGCGCCGGGTCGAGGCGGCGGCGCAGCAGCGTCAGCCCGGCCGCCACCAGCGCCAGCGCCAGCCCGAAATAGCCGGCCTTGTTGGCGGCGACGGTCAGCATCGAGCCCAGCGTCTCGGGCAGGGCGGCCCATTGCCATTGGGCGAAGGCGCCGACCCGCATCTCGCCGCCGCCCAGCATCGCCACCTGATGCTTCCACAGCAGCAGGGCGATTGCGGCGGCCAGCAGCGGCGGCAGCAGGCGCGGCAGCCGGCGCGGCCCGCCGTCGCGCAGCGCCAGCAAAGCGAGACCGAGCGCCAGCAGGCCGAACAGGGCCAGGGTCGATTGCTTGGTCAGCACCAGCAACGCGAACACCAGCCCGGTCTGGAGGACGAGGCCGCGTCCGGGCCGGCCCTCGGCCAGCACCAGCCGCAATCCCAGCGCGGCGGCGAAGGCCAAAGTCACCGCGGTGGCGGTTTCGGCGTAATTGGCCAGCACCAGCCGGGGCACGAAGGTCGGCGAGGCCAGCGTTGCCGCCGCCAGGGCGATCACCACCGCGCGGGCGCCGGGGGCGCGGATCGCGGCCCCGGCGGCGCTGCGGCAGGTGTCGATCATCAGCAGGGCCAGCCCGGCCAGCAAGGCGAGGTTGAAATGATTGGCGGCGGTTTCGGCCAGGGCGCCGGTCAGCCGCCCGGTCAGGTAGCCGACCAGGGTGC
>JBDLVO010000030.1:0-5998 GCA_039804805.1 Pseudomonadota bacterium | reverse complement strand
CACCCCGATGTTCCATCAGGTCGAGGGGCTGGTGATCGACAAGGCCACCCACATGGGCCACCTCAAGGGCTGTCTGATCGAGTTCGTCCGCGCCTTCTTCGAGGTCGATGACGTGCCGGTGCGGTTCCGCCCCAGCTTCTTCCCCTTCACCGAACCCTCGGCCGAGGTCGATATCGGCTGCTCGCGCCAGGGCGGCGAATTGCGGATCGGCCCCGGCGCCGGCTGGCTCGAGGTGCTGGGCAGCGGCATGGTCCATCCCAACGTCCTGCGCAATTGCGGCATCGACCCCGACGAGTATCAGGGCTTCGCCTTCGGCATGGGCGTCGAGCGGCTGGCGATGCTGAAATACGGCATTCCCGATCTGCGCACCTTCTTCGAGTCCGATCTGCGCTGGCTGCGCCATTACGGCTTCGCCGCGCTCGACGTTCCCACCATCGCGGGGGGGCTTACCCGATGAAATTCACCTTGTCCTGGCTCAAGGCCCATCTCGACACCACTGCGACGCTGGACGAGATCGTCGCCGCCCTGACCCGGGTCGGCCTTGAAGTCGAATCGGTCGAGGACCCGGCCAGCCGGCTCGGCGGCTTCATCGTCGGCCATATCCTGTCGGCCGAGCGCCATCCCAACGCCGACCGGCTGCAAATCTGCACCGTCGCCACCGGATCGGCGACGATCCAGGTGGTGTGCGGCGCGCCCAACGCGCGCAGCGGGATCAAGGTGATCCTGGCCCAGCCCGGGGTGGTGATCCCGGCCACCGGCGAGGCGCTGAAGAAGGGCGCGGTGCGCGGGGTCGAAAGCCAGGGGATGATGTGCTCCTGGCGCGAACTGGCGCTGGGCGAGGACCATCACGGCATCGCCGAGCTGGACCCGGCCACCCCGGTCGGCGCCGCGCTGACCGAGGTGGTTCATTTCGACCCGATGATCGACATCTCGGTGACGCCCAACCGCGCCGACTGCCTCGGCGTGCGCGGCATCGCCCGCGACCTCGCCGCCGCCGGCCTCGGCACGCTCAGGCCGCTGTCGGTCGAGCCGGTGCCGGGCGGCTTCGCCAGCCCGATCGGGGTCAAGCTCGACTTCACCCCCGAGACCGCCGCCGCCTGCCCGCTGTTCGCCGGCCGTCTGATCCGGGGCCTCAGCAATTGCGAAAGCCCGCAATGGCTGAAGGACCGGCTGAGCGCGATCGGCCTGCGCCCGATCTCGGCGCTGGTCGACATCACCAACTTCTTCACCTTCGACCTCAACCGGCCGCTGCATGTGTTCGACGCCAGCCGGGTCGAGGGCGACATCGTCGCCCGCCTCGCCCGCCCGGGCGAGACCCTGGCCGCGCTCAACGGCAAGACCTACGCGCTTGACGGCGAGATGACGGTGATCGCCGATTCCACCGGCCCGCTCGCCCTCGGCGGGGTGATGGGCGGCGAATCCTCGGGCTGCACCGAGTCCACCAGCGCGGTGTTCCTCGAAGCCGCCACTTTCGACCCGGTCCGCACCGCCGGCACCGGCCGCCGCCTCGATCTGCTGTCCGACGCCCGCTTCCGCTTCGAGCGCGGGGTCGATCCGGCCTTCGTCGTGCCGGCGCTGGAACTGGCGACGCGGATGATTCTCGATCTGTGCGGCGGCGAGGCGTCGGAGCCGGTGATCGCCGGCACCGAGCCCGACTGGCAGAAATCGATCGTGCTGCGCCCCGGCCGCGTCGCCGCCCTCGGCGGGATCGCGGTGGCGCCGGAGCGGCAGGAAGCGATCCTGCACGCGCTTGGCTGCGCGGTGGCCGAGCATGGCGACGGGCTGCTGGTCAACCCGCCCTCCTGGCGCGGCGACATCTCGGGCGAGCATGACCTGATCGAGGAAATCGTCCGCATCGTCGGCTACGATTCGATCCCGGCCACCCCGCTGCCGCGGCCGTCGATGCCCCGCCCGGTGCTGACTCCGGCCCAGCGCCGGGTCGGCTGGGTGCGGCGCCAGCTCGCCGCGCGCGGGCTGGTCGAGAGCGTCACCTGGTCGTTCCTGCCCCAGGCGCTGGCCGCCCGCTTCGGCGGCGGCGATCCCGCCTTGCGGCTGGCCAACCCGATCTCGGCCGATCTCGACGCGATGCGGCCGTCGCTGCTGCCCAATCTGGCCACCGCCGCCGGCCGCAACGCCGATCGCGGCCTGCGCGATTTCGGCCTGTTCGAGATCGGGCCGCAATTCGACGGCCCCGAGCCGGGTCAGCAGCGGCTGGTGGCCGCCGGCCTGCGCGCCGGCCGGGCGGCCGGACGGCATTGGAGCGGCGCGCCGCGTCCGGTCGATGCCTTCGACGCCAAGGCCGACCTGCTGGCGGCGATCGCCGCCGCCGGCCTGTCGCCCGACGGCCTCGCCACCGTCGCCGAGGCGCCGGCCTGGTACCATCCCGGCCGCGCCGGCACCCTGCGGCTCGGCAACAAGCCGGTGGCCTATTTCGGCGAGCTGCATCCCGCCGTCCTGGCCGAGCTGGGGATCAAGGGGCCGCTGGTCGGGTTCGAGCTGTTCCTGTCGGCGCTGCCGCCGCTGAAGGCCAAACCGAGCCGGGCCCGGCCGCTGCTGAAGGCCTCGGCCTTCCAGCCGCTCGAACGCGACTTCGCCTTCGTGCTTGACAGCACGGTGCCGGCCGAGCAGGTGCTGCGCGCCGCCCGCAACGCCGACAAGGCGTTGATCGGCGACGTCACCGTGTTCGACCTCTACGAGGGCAGCGCCCTGCCCGCCGGCAAGAAGTCGCTGGCGATCAACGTCACCCTCCAGCCGACCGACCGCACCCTGACCGACGAGGACATCGAGGCGGTTTCGGCCAAGGTGGTGCAGGCGGTGATCAAGGCCAGCGGCGGCGAGCTGCGCGGATGAGCGGGGCGGCCTCCGGCCCGGTCATCCTGCTGCTGCGCCACGGCGAGACGGTCTCCAACCTGGAAAAGCGGGTCCAGGGCCATGCCGATTCGCCGCTGACCGCGGCCGGCATCGCCCAGGCCCGCCGCGCCGGCCGCACCGTCGCCGCCCTGACCGGCGGCGGCGCCGGCTGGCGGGTGGTGTCGAGCCCGCTCGGCCGTTGTGCCTGCACCACCGGCATCCTGTGCGAGATCGCCGGGCTCGATTTCCGCCGGGTGGGGTTCGATCGCCGTCTGGCCGAGATCGACACCGGCCCGTTCTCGGGGCGGACCAAGACCGAGCTGGAAGCGGATTATCCCGACCTGATGCGCGGCGGCGGGCTCGACCATTGGGCGTTCAAGGCCCCGGGCGGCGAAAGCCATGCCGCCCTGTCGGCCCGGCTGACCGAGTGGCTGGGCACGCTCGCCCCCGACGACCGCGTGGTGGCGGTCAGCCACGGCATCGCCGGCCGGGTGCTGCGCGGCCTCTATCTCGGCCTGGACCCGGATGCGGCGATGCGGGCCGAATCCCCGCAGGAGGCGCTGTTCCGGCTGGCCGGCGGCGGGATCGAGCGGATTCCCTACCTGCCCTGAAAACCGAGCCGGCCGGCACGCGGTTTGCAGTGCCATTGGTCGTCATGGCGGCGGGCGAAGTCCCGCAACCGTCAACACCAGACCATGGCCGGCAAACTTTGCCCGAATGGCGGAATCTGCCGGGTCGCCAACAGATGGACCGCGACCATGAACGTCAATCTTCAGGTCGATTCGACCAAAGACTCCGTCCCCTATTCCCGCACCTTCAGCACCGACACCAGCACGCCAAACGCCGGAACCTTCGCCAGCACGCTCGAATCGGCGACCTCCACCCTGTTCGCCTTGGCCGAGGAGGAGCGGGATTATGCCGCGACCCTGACCAAGCGGTTGAAGGCGGCGGGAATCGACACCTCGCAGCCGATCTCGCTGACCACCGACAGCACCGGCGCGGTGATCGCCAAGGACGGCACCGCCGACAAGGACAAGATCGACGCGGTGTTCGCCGCCGACCCGGCGCTGGCCAACGAATATCGCAAGGTCGCCGGCACGGAAACGCTGCGCGCGCTCGGCACCGTCTACCAGCCTTATGCCAAGGCCTATCAGGCCGCCGGCAACGACGCCGCGCGCGGGGCGGTGTGGCAAAGCTATCAGGGGCCGTTCCGCGCGGTCGAGGCGGCCGGCAACGAACTGACCCTGTCCGACGGCACCCTGACCTCGCGCGCGGTCGAGGTGGCCCAGGCCGCCGTCGCCAGCTCGACCGCCACCCAGGGGCTGCCGGCCGGTCTGGTCGCCCAGGTCGAACGCTCGAATCAGGACAGCCTGATCGACGCGGTCGGCGACGACGAGGCCTGAGTCCCCGGGGGCGGCGACCGGAGCCGATCGCCGCCCCCTTCCGTACCGGGCCGGACCGGGCCGGGCGTCCCGGCCTCCCCTGGCGAAAGGTGCCTTCCGGCTCACGGTCGATCCCGGTACACTGCCGGCTTCCCCTGCCGCCTTCGGAGGATTGCGTCTTGTCTGCTGCGCGCCCCCTGACCGCCCTGGCGATCGCGACCGCGGTCGGAGCCCTGCTGTCGGGCTGTATCCCCACCGTTCTCAGTGCCGGCGCCAATGTCGGCGTCGCCGCCGCCGAGGAACGCGGTCTCAGCGGCTCGGTCGATGATTTCAAGATCCGCACCGAGATCAGCCGGCTGTGGTTCGACAAGAACGCCGACATGTTCAACAAGGCCACCCTCAACATCAGCGAGGGCCGGGTGATGCTGACCGGGGTGATGCCGACCGCGCAGATGCGCGACGACGCGGTCAAGCTGACCTGGCAGGTCGCCGGGGTGCGCGAGGTCTACAACCACATCATCGTCCGCCCCCCCGAGCAGGACGGCAACAGCAGCATGGCCAACGATGCCTGGATCCGGCAGAAGATGAAGGCCCGGCTGCTGGGCGACAGCGAGATCACCAGCATCAATTACGAAATCGACGTCACCGACGCGGTGATCTACCTGATCGGCATCGCCCAGAACCAGGCCGAGCTGAATCGCGTCGTCGATCAGGCCCGCGACATCAGCGGGGTGCGGCGGGTGATTCACCACATCATCCTCAAGAACGATCCACGCCGGGTCGGGCGATGAGCCCAAAGGTGCCCGAATGAGCGCGGGGGCGGCGCTGGCCGACCGCCTCGCCGCGCTCGGCCGGCTCGACGACGCCGACTTCCCCCCGGCCGAGGCGGCGCTGGCGCTGGCCGCGCGGGACCGGCCGGCCGACCGCGCCGCTTTGCCCCGCCGACTGGCCCGGCTCGACTCGCTGGCGGCCGAACTGCGCCGCGCCGTCGCCGGCCGCGCCGATCCGGCGGTGCCGGCCGCCGCCTTCGCCGCCCTGCTCGACCCCGCCGCCGGCGACGAGATCGAAACGGGCGATTTCGGCGCGGCGGTCGAACGCCGCCACGGCCCGCCCGAGGCGCTGGCCCTGCTGCTGCTCGAGGTCGGCCGCCGCGCCGGGCTCGACCTCCACCCGCTCGCCTTTCCCGCCCGCCTGCTGCTGCGGATCGACGGTGCCGACGGCCAGCGCCGCATCCTCGACCCGGCCGATCCGGCCCGGTCGCTGACCGCCTGCGACCTGCGCGCCCTGCTGAAGGCCGGTTGCGGCCTGTCCCAGGAATTGCGGCCCGACCATTTCCTTCCGCTCGGCAACCGCGCCGTGCTGGCGCGGCAGCAGCACGCGGTTCGGGCCGAACTGCTGCGTCAGGGCCGGCTTGACGACGCGCTGGCCCTGGTCGAGGACCTGCTGCGGGTGGCGCCCGACCAGACCGCGCTGTGGCGCGAGGCCGGGCTGATGCATCTGCGCCGGGGCAATCGCGGCGGCGCCCTGGCCGCGTTGCAGCAATTCGTCCAGCGCACCGCCGACGCCCGCGCCCGCGCCCGGACCCTGTCGCTGATGGCCGACCTGCGCGCCCGGCCGTTCTGACTTCCCCCCGACGGAGCCTGCCGATGTCTCTTCTCGTCGCCTTGCAGATGGACCCGATCGATTCGATCGATTTCGAGGGTGATTCGACCCTCGCCCTCGCCCTCGAGGCGCAGCGGCGCGGACACCGCCTGCTGCATTACCTG
>JBDLVO010000029.1:0-4911 GCA_039804805.1 Pseudomonadota bacterium | reverse complement strand
CGACCACCGCGTCGAGCCCGACCGCGGCGGGGTCGTCAACCGGCCCGGCCACCGCCGCCTGGCGGCGAGCCAGCGGCAGCGGCGCCAGCGGCGGCAAAGCCGGGGTGTTGACCCCCGCCGGCCCGCTCGCCACCGGGCCGGACCCGGCCGGACGGCGGGGGCTCTGCACGCACCCCGCCGCCAGCGTCGCCAGTCCCGCTATCGCCGCCCGCCGCGAAATGCCCATCGCCCGCGTCCTCTTCCTCACCCATGCCAGCCGGAAGGGGAAAGTCTGCGCTTCCGCCGCCGCAGGCAAGCAAGATGATCATGCGGTGGGCTCAAACCTCGGTCCCGCCCCGGGCGGGGCGGGCGGCGGTTATTTCTTGCCGCTTTCGAGCAGGAAGCGGCGGTTGGACGGCTGGACCGGACGGGCGTTGTGCGGGAACAGCTTGGCGAAGCGGTCGATCTGCGCCGCCGACACCGTCACCGGCTGCTTGAACACCACCCAATGCACCACTTCCGAGCAGGGCGGCGTGGTCAGCGAGCCCTCGTAGCGGAAATAGTCCCGTCCCGCCGGCAGCAGCCGGGACGGGTCGACCTTGACGTCGGCGACCTCGCGCGGCGGACCGGCCTCGGCCGGGGCCGAATTGAGCACCGCCTCCAGCACCGGATTGGCCTCGCCGGGCACCAGCATCACCCCCAGCACCACCAGCGCCCCGGTGTTCTGGTTCTTGTGGACCAGATGGACCTCCATCGGCGCCGGCTGGCCACCGACGGTGTGCTCGCTCGGGGTGTGGAAATGATATTGCAGCAGGTTGTAGCGCTCGCCGTCGAACAGGATGAAATTGCCGGGGGCGAGATTGGCTTGCAGGGTGTGGCCGTTATTGACCACCGTCAGCGGCTGGGACTGATAGGTGATGCCGATCGGGGCCAGTTGGGCCGGCACCGCCGCGCGCAGGTCGATCGGCGATTGCTGGTGGCCGCCGGCGCAGGCCTCGTAATCGTGCGACAGCGAGCCCCAATAGGTCGGGCCGGACAGCCCCTCGTAGCTCCAATGCGCCCCGTGCTCCTCGGCCCGGGCCGACGAGACGAAACCAAGGCCGGCGACCAGCGCGAGCGCCGTCAGCGAAAGGCGGGACATCGACATGAGACCTCCTGGTGGGTTCGGGGTGGCCGGCGCCCTGCGGGGCCGGGACCCTCAGCCTATACCATACGGTCTAGTCCGTCGATGGCGGGCTGGCGCCGCCGCCGCGCCGCCGCCGCAGCAGCCAGCACACCAGCCGGTGCAGCCCGAACAGCAGCGCCGCGATCGCCAGCGCGGCGATGAACAGATGCTCCCACATCCGCAGCCGGCCGAGCACCCCTTCGAGCACGTCGCCGCAGGCATAGCCGAGCCAGCCGACCGCCACCGCCCACAGCAGCGCGGCGATCAGGTTGAGTCCCGCGAAGCGCAGCGCCGGAATCGACGACAGCCCGATCGCCACCGGGCTGATCGAGCGCAGGCCATAGAGGAAGCGGAACGACAGGATGAACCACGCCCCCCAGCGGTCGAGCAGCCGGGTGCCGCGCTCGATCGCCGGCGCCTTGCCGGGATGGCGCTCCAGCCAGCGCCGGCCGAACCGCCGCCCCAGCCAGAACCAGGCCTGATCGCCGCAGAACGAGCCGGCGAAGGCGGCGGCGATCACCAGATCAAGCCGAAGAAAACCCTGATGGGCGGCGAAGCCTCCCAGCACCAGCACCGTCTCCCCCTCGAAGAAGGTGCCGACCAGCACGGCGAGATACCCCCAGTCGGCGATCAGTTGCTCCATGCTCCCCCATGCCAGGGCAAACGCCCGGTTGTGAACGGCTGGCGACGTCTATATACCCAATCGGTGGGGGCGGGCCACGCCCGGCGGCGCGGACGTGCCGTGTCGAACGCGGATATCTCCCCCGCCGCCCCGCCTTGCCGCGTCACCGGGAGACCTGGATGCGCCCCCATCTCAAGATCGCCACCCCCTGCTTCGGCGGCCAGGTCGGCCACCTCTACATGCTGTCGGTGGTCCGGCTGCTCCAGGACGCGCCGGGCCTCGGCTTCGACGCCAGCCTCGCCTTGCTCGGCGGCGACGCGCTGGTGGCGCGGGCACGCTCGACCCTGGTCGCCGCCTTCCTCGACGCGCCCGAGGCCACCCATCTGCTGTTCATCGATGCCGACATCGCCTTCGCCCCCGATCAGGTGACGCGGCTGCTGGCCGCCGGCAAGGATTTCGCCGCCGCGTTCTACCCGCTCAAGACCATCGACTGGGCCCGGCTGCCGGCGCGCCACGTCGCCGGCGAACCGCTGACCGAGGCCGGGCTCAGCTATGTCGGCCTGCCCTGCCAGGGGGCCGAGGCCAAGCGCGACGGCCGCTTCGTCACCGCCCGTCTTGCCGGCGGCGGCTTCCAACTGCTGACCCGCGCCGCGATCGAGCGGATGGTCGCGGCCTATCCCGAAACCCATTTCGCCGCCACCGACACCTACCCGCCGCCGCCCGAGGCCAGCCGCAACCTCTATGCCCTGTTCGACAGCATGATCGACCCCGACAGCGGGATCTATCTCAGCGAGGATTACGCCTTCTGCCGGCGCTGGCGGGCGATCGGCGGCGAGATCTGGCTCGATCTCGACAGCCGGCTGACCCATACCGGGCCGACCAGCTTCGCCGGCGATTTCAGCCGCCGGAGCGCCGGATTGAGCTGACCGCGCCCATGGTGGCGCCACCAACCCGATCCTGACCGAAAATTCATCAAAAAACCCGCCCCATACCGGGTGAAAAACGGGCATGATTTCCCGTTATCGGCGTCCCGCGCCGCCATGCCAGACCGCTCGCTGGCATCCAGACACCGTTCTCTGTCCGCAAAAAAACAACCAAGAACAACGCGTTTGTTTCGAGGGGAGGAAGGGATGATGACTCTGGACGAAGCCAAACGAATCCTCGATCTGCTCGCCGACGGGGTCGACCCCGAAACGGGGAACACCCTGCCGGACGACCACATTCTTCGCCATGACGGGTGCCGGCGGGCCCTGTCGTTGGTGCTCAATCAGGTGGACGGCCCCAGCCTGAAGCCGCCGCTCCACGCCGCCTCGCCCCGTCTCGACCACCTCGGCCGCATCGATCTGGCCTGACGGGGAACCGCCCGGGGGGACGGCTCCCGGGCGGCCCAGGTCGGGCGCGGGCCGGGGACATCCCGCGCCGGGGTCTACGCTTGCCGTTTACCGCGTTACGTTATAGCCTGTGGCGATGATCAAGGGCTTTGCCGACAAGGATACCGCGGCGCTCTGGCGCGGAGAATCGCCACGCCGGCTTGCCGCCATCGCCCAGGCAGCCCTGCGCAAACTCGACATGCTGGACGCGGCGGCGGCGTTGGTGGATCTGCGTAATCCGCCGGGCAACCGGCTGGAGGCCCTCGGCGGAAACCGCACCGGACAGCACAGCATCCGGATCAATGGCCAGTGGCGGCTGTGTTTCGTCTGGGATGGCGACGGCGCGGCCCGGGTTGAGATCGTCGATTATCATTAACGGAGAAGGCCATGCGCGTCCGCACCCACCCCGGCGAAATCCTGCGTGAGGAGTTCCTGACCCCGCTCGGGATCAGCGCCCATCGTCTGGCGCTTGAATTGCGCGTTCCCGCCACCCGGATCAGCGACATCCTGCGCGAACGGCGGGCGGTCACCGCCGACACCGCCCTGCGGCTGGCGCGCTATTTCGGCACCTCCGCCCAGTTCTGGATCAATCTCCAGACCGCCTACGATCTGTCGAAGACCGAAGCGGAAACCGGCGCCCTGATCGCCGAGGAGGTCAAACCCCGGGCAGCCTGACCGCCTCCCGCCCGCATGCGACCGGCCTCGTTCGGCAGCCGCTGGGGGTCTCGGAATCCGCGTTCTGTGACAGATTCTGTGACACGGGAATTCTAAAGCGTTTCCCATAACGGACGAAACCCCCAGGTTTCCCTGGGGGTTTCGATGGTGGGCGGTACTGGGATTGAACCAGTGACCCCTACGATGTCAACGTAGTGCTCTCCCGCTGAGCTAACCGCCCTTTATTACACTTCGCTTCGACGGGGTTGGAAACCGTCCGGCCTGTGCGGGCCGCTTGTTTAGCTGTCCCGGAGCGGCAAGGCAAGAGATTTTTTTTCCTGTCTTGCCCGGCCCGGGGAGCCGGCCCCGGCCAACCGCCGGGAGCGCCTCTCTTACCCGCCCCGCCCGTCCGGCGCAAGCGCTTTTTTCTTCCCCCGCGCCCTCCCCGCGCCGGCCGCCCGCCGCCGTCATGGGCGGTCCCGACACTGGACGTATGACAGCGCCGCCCCGACCTGATAAACAGGACGGATCAGGCCATGGACAGTATCACGCCCCCTTTTGCCGCCGATGACGACGCCGTGCTGACGGTGCTGCGCCCCGCACACCAGAGCGTCCCGGTCGTGTTCTCCTCGCCCCATTCCGGCCGCGACTATCCCGCCGCCTTCGTCGCCGCCTCGCGGCTCGATCCGCGCGGCCTGCGCCGCTCCGAGGACAGCTTCGTCGATCAGCTCTATCAAGGCGTGGTGGCCCAGGGCATGCCGCTGCTGGCCGCCCGCTTCCCCCGCGCCTATTGCGACGTCAACCGCGAGGCGACCGAACTCGACCCGGCGATGTTCGCCGAGCCGCTGCCGCGCGACGCCAACACCCGCAGCCCGCGCGTCCTGGCCGGACTCGGCACCATCCCCCGCGTCGTCGCCAGCGGCGCCGAGATCTATGCCGGCAAGCTGCCGCTGGCCGAGATCGATCACCGCCTGGAAACCTGCTACCACCCCTATCACCGTCGCCTCGCCGCCCTGCTCGACGCGACCCGCCTGCGGTTCGGCTGGTCACTGCTGGTCGATTGCCATTCGATGCCGTCGATCGGCGGACCGATGGACCGCGATTCCGGCCTCTCCCGGGTC
>JBDLVO010000028.1:0-2599 GCA_039804805.1 Pseudomonadota bacterium | reverse complement strand
GTGGCCGAACTGATCGCCGGCCGTCAGGGCTGGGTGGTGATCAATCCCGACGGCAGCTTCGACAGCGCCCGCAATGCCGAGGGCGCGGTGGGCTGGCAGGCCAACGGCAAGCTGTTCGGCGCCGCCCAGTTCACCGAAAGCCATTTCGAGCCCGGCCTGTTGGCCATGACCCTCGAACGCGTTCCCCCGGCCCAGCCGGTCAAGGTGTCGCAATCCTTCGTCGAGCCGGCCGAGGTCACTATCGCCGCCCCCGCCGCCGGCGGCACCAGCGCCGAGGCGGTGGTGACCGTCACCGTCACCGCCCGCGATCTCGGCGACGGGATCGAGGCGGTGCGGCTCTATCACGACGAGCGCGAGGTCGGCAGTGATTCCTCCCATGCCGGCGCCGCCTCGCCGGTGGCCGAGGGCAAGCCGGTCAGCGCCAGCTTCCAGGTCACCCTCCATCCCGGCGACAACCAGCTTGCGGCGGTGGTGGTCGGCCGCAGCCATGTCGCCAGCAAGCCGGCGGCGCTCCATCTCGCTTATGCCGGCCAGACCGCCCAGCCGGTGCTGCATGTGCTGGCGGTCGGCATCAACGACTACCGCAATCCGGCGCTGTCGCTCAATTACGGCGTGCCCGACGCCCAGGGCATCGCCAAGTTCTTCTCGGCCGACGCCGCCGGCCGCGCCCCGTTCTCGAAGGTCGAGGTCACCAGCCTGACCAACAGCCAGGTGATGCGCGAATCCTTGCTGTCGGCGCTGGCCGGGCTGGAAAAGGCCGCGCCCGAGGACACGGTGGTGGTCTACCTCGCCGGTCACGGCGACACCCGCAACGACCAGTGGTACTACATCCCGTCCGACGTCACCGCGCCGGAACAGAGCGACCAGCTCCGCCAGCGCGGCCTGTCGAACCAGGAGCTGCACGCGGCGCTGCAACGCATTCCCGCGCTGAAGGTGCTGCTGTTGATCGACGCCTGCAAGTCCGGCGCCGCCGTCACCGCCCGCCAGCAAGGGTTCGAATCGCGCAAGTCGCTGGTGCGACTGGCCCGCGTCGCCGGCACCCACATCGTCGCCGCCGCCGCCAAGGAACAATACGCGGTCGAACTGGCCGATGTCGGCCACGGCGCCTTCACCTACGCCCTGTTGCAGGGACTGGCCGGCAAGGCGGCCGGCGGGCAGGGCCAGACTGTTACCGTTCGCTCGCTGGTCGGCTTCGTCGAGGATTATCTCCCCGAGGTCAGCAGCCGCGGCGGCGATGATCCCCAATATCCGGTGGCGGATTCGCGCGGAATCGATTTCCCGCTGTCGGTGGCCTCGGCCCGGCCCTGACCGCCTGATGCCGGGCTGCCGCCCGGACCCGCTTCGGGGAGCGGAGCTCCCCGAAACCCCTCCCTTGACGGGAATTTTGGAGATGATATCCGCTCCGAAATTCCCCTCTCGGGCTGTGCCGGCGTTACCTCCAGCTACGCTCCGCCAGCCAGTCCGACCAAGGACGGTATGGTCTGTTATCTGCCCAAGCGGCCGATCCAGGTCACCCTCATCGTCCTTAAAAATCAACGACAAGGGGCTTCTCTCGTCCGTACCAACGTGACGTTTTCCGAAGGGGTGCTGGCCGGGATCGACCAGACGAGCGGAAGCGAGGAGGTGGTGGCGCCGACCGCGCCCGTCCTCCAAAGGGTTCCAAGGGCCTTGCGGCCCTTGGCGGGTGTGGGCGGAGCCCACGTCCCTTTTTTCCCCTTCCTGGTCAGTCGGCCAGGGTACGGGCTTCGAGGTTGGCGGCATCGAAGCTGTTGCCGGCCAGCAGCGAGTCGCTTTCGGCATTGTCGCGCAGGCTGGCGGTGAAGCGGTAGAACACCGCGCCGAGGACGAACAGGGCGCAGAACAGCCCGAACACCATGGTGTTGAAGTAGATCATCGTCACCAGGGCCAGCGCGGCGGTGCCGAGCGCGATGGCGGGGAACAGCGGATTGAAGGGGGCGGCTAAGGGGCGGGCGTGGGTGGGCTCGCTCCGGCGCAGCTTGAACAGGGCGGCCATCGACAGGATGTACATCACCAGGGCGCCGAAGGCCGACATGGTGACGATGTTGGCGGTCAACGGCTGGCCGCCGATCTGGATCAGCTCGTCGGAGAAGATCGCGGCGATGCCGACCACGCCGCCGGCGAGGATCGCCTTGATCGGGGTCTTGGTGGTGGGGTTGAGCACGGCGAAGGCGGGCGGCAGGAAGCCGGCGCGGGCCAAAGCGAAGATCTGGCGCGAATAGCCCATGATGATGCCGTGGAACGAGGCGATCAGGCCGAACAGGCCGATGAACACCAGCATGTGCAGCCAGCCGGAATCCGCGCCGACCACGATCTTCATCGCCTGGGGCAGCGGGTCGTTGACGTTGGCGAGCGTGCTCCAATCGCCGACGCCGCCGGCCATGATCATCGTGCCGAAGGCCAGCACCACCAGGGTGAGGATGCCGGCGATATAGGCGACCGGGACGGTGCGCGAGGGATTGCGGGTTTCCTCGGCGGCCATCGCCGCGCCCTCGATGGCGAGGAAGAACCAGATCGCGAACGGAATGGCCGCAAACATGCCGCCGATGGCGGCCACGCTGAATTCGTCCTGACCGGCCCA
>JBDLVO010000027.1:0-4360 GCA_039804805.1 Pseudomonadota bacterium | reverse complement strand
TCGCTCATTGGCGCGACGTGTCCGACATGATCCTGCCCCGGCGCGGCCGCTTCCTGGTGTCCGACCGCAACAAGGGCGCCCGCCGCAACCGCAAGATCATCGACAACACCGGCACCCTGGCGCTGCGCACCATGGCCGCCGGGCTGATGAGCGGGATCACCAGCCCGGCGCGGCCGTGGTTCCGCCTCGCCCCGCAATCGCCGGCCCTGGCCCGCGACGATTCGGTCCAGCGCTGGCTGGCCGACGTTGAGGCCCTGCTGCGGGAGATCTTCAGCGCCTCCAACGCCTATGACGCGCTGGCGGCGGTCTATGAGGAACTGGCGGCGTTCGGGACCGCCGCGATGGTGGTGCTGCCCGACTTCGACGACGTGATCACCTGCGAGACCCTCACCGCCGGGCAGTATTTCATCGCCGCCGGCAAGACCGGCAAGGTGGACACGCTCTATCGGGTCTACAGCATGACCGTCGCTCAGGTGGCGGACGAGTTCGCCCCGGCCGACGGCGACGGCAAGCGGGACTGGAGCGCCGTCTCGCCCGCCACCCGGACCCTGTTCGACAACAACCGGCTCGACGCCTGGGTCGAGGTGGTGCAGGCGATCGAGCCCAACCGCGACCATCGGCCCGGCCCGGGACCGGCCTGGCGCAAGCCTTGGCGTTCGGTGTGGATCGAGAAGGGGGCGCCCGACAATAAGCTGCTGCGGCTGTCCGGCTTCGACGAGTTCCCGGCGGTGGTGGCGCGCTGGAACCTGACCGCGCCCGACATCTACGGCACCAGCCCGGCGATGGACGCGCTCGGCGACGTCGAGCAACTCCAGGCCCAGGAGAAGGACAAGTCGCTGGCGATCCAGAAGATGGTCAAGCCGCCGCTCAACGTCCCCGCCAATCTGCGCGGCAATTCGGTGGTCAACCCGCTGCCCAACGGCACCACCTTCTACGATCTGGCCGGCGGGCCGACGCCGCCGATGGCGACGCCGCTTTATCAGGTCCAGCCCCGGCTGGCCGAGATGCAGGACGACATGGACCGGGTTCGCCGTCGGATCCGCGACGCCTTCTACGTCGATCTGTGGCTGATGATTTCGCAGGACGAGCGGTCCGGGATCACCGCCACCGAGATCAACGTCCGCCGCGAGGAAAAGCTGCTGATGCTGGGGCCGGTGCTGGAACGACTGCATCACGAGTTCCTCGACCCGCTGATCGACCGCGTCTTCGCCCTCGCCAACCGCGCCGGGCTGCTGCCGCCGCCACCGCCGGCCCTGGCCGGGCAACGGCTGCGGGTGCGCTACGTCTCGATGCTGGCCCAGGCCCAGCAAGCGGTGGCAGCCGGGGCGATCGAGCGGCTGTTGGGCTTCGCCGGCAACATGGCCCAGGCCAACCCGGCGATCCTCGACAAGCTCGACCTGGATCACGCCATCGACAGCTATGCCGACGTGATCGGCGCTGACCCGCGTCTGCTCCGTCCCGACGATCAGGTCGCCGCCGAACGGGCGGCCCGCGCCAAGCAGCAGCAGGCGGCGCAGGCGATGGAGATGATGCAGCAGGGCGCGGCGGGGGCCCAGTTGCTCAGCCAGACCGACACCAGCCGCCAGAACGCCCTGACCGACATCCTCGGCAACGTCACCGGATCCATGCAATGACCCGCCGCCCCGACCCGACCTTTGCCGCCGAGGATGCCCCGGCCCCCAAGACCGACCTGACGCCCGAGGAAGCCGACCTCGCTGCCGTGCTGGCCACCCCCGCCGGTCGCCGTGTCCTGCGCCGCGTCATCGCGCAGGCCGATCCGCTGCGGCCAGCCGGCGCCGGCGACCCGATCAGCGCAGCCTACGTCTCTGGTGGTCGCGACCTCGCCCTGATATTGGCGGGCTGGGTCAAGGCTGCCGCGCCCGAGCATCTCCCCGCCATCCTGCTGGAGGACTGATCCATCATGCTGTTCCGCTTCCCCGCCCCCGTCCGCGCCGCCGATGAGGGCGGCGGCGGACCCACTGCCACGCCGGCTCCGGCTGCCCCCGCCACCCCTGCGGCTCCGACCGATGCCGCGCCGGCCGAGCCCGGCACCCTGCTGACCGGCGACCCGGCCGCCCAGCCCGCCGCGGCGCCGCCGGCCGAGGGTCAGCAGCAGGGTGAGGGCAAGCCCGACGACAAGCCGGCGGAAGGCAAAGAGGGCGACAAGCCCGAGGCCAAGCCGCTGACGGCCGAGGATTTCGCCAGCGGCATCAAGATGCCGGAAGACCTGCCGATCACCAATCCCGAGGGGCTGGCCGCCTTCCAGGGCAAGTTCGCCGAACTGGGCCTCTCGGTCGAACAGGCCCAGGCGCTGGTTGACCTTCAGGCCGATCAGCAGCGGAAGGTGGTCGAGGCGCAGAAATCCCTGAAGGCGACGGCGATCAGCGAGTGGTCGAAAGAAGCCGCCGCCGACAAGGAATTCGGCGGCGAAGCGTTCGCGGCCAATGCCGGCATCGCCCGGCAGGCGTTCCAGGCCTTCGCCACCCCGGAGCTGGTTGAGTTGTTCAATCAGACCGGCATCGGCAACCACCCCGAGGTCTTCCGCGCCTTCTACCGCGTCGGCAAGGCGATGGCCGAAGACGGCCGGGTCGCCTCCAGCGGCGCGCCCAAGGGCGACCGCCTCGCCGCCCTCTATCCCACCATGGTTTCCAAGGAGTAACCGATGGCCACCCTCGCCACCACCAACCCGACCCTGGCCGACCTCGCCAAGGCGCTCGATCCCAACGGCGCGATCGCCCAGGTGGTCGAGATCCTGAACCAGACCAATCAGGTTCTGGACGACATGACCTTCATCGAGGGCAATCTCCCGACCGGGCACCGCACCACCATCCGCGCCGGCCTGCCCACCCCGACGTGGCGCATCCTGTATAGCGGGGTGCAGCCGAGCAAATCCATCCGCGTCCAGGTCACTGATTCCTGCGGCATGCTGGAAGACTATGCCGAGGTGGACAAGGCGCTGGCCGACCTCAACAGCAACACCGCCGCCTTCCGTCTGTCCGAGGACAAGGCCCACATCGAGGGCATGAGCCAGGCCGTGGCGAGCGCTCTGTTCTACGCCAACGAAAAGACCCGGCCCGAGACCTTCACCGGACTGGCCCCGCGCTACAATTCGCTGTCGGCCGAGAACGGGCAGCAGATCATCAATGCCGGCGGCAGCGGGTCCGACAATACCTCGATCTGGCTGGTGGTGTGGGGGCCGGACACCTGCCACGGCATCTATCCCAAGGGCTCGCAGGCCGGGCTCAAGATCAAGGACATGGGCGAGGTCACCATTGAGAACGCCGATGGGCTGGGCGGGCGGATGCAGGCCTACCGCTCCCATTACCGCTGGGATGTCGGCTTGAGCTTGCGCGATTGGCGCTACGTCGCCCGTGTCGCCAATATCGACGTGTCCGACCTCGGCACTCTCGCCAACACCAAGAACCTCATCACCTGGATGATCCAGGCCAGCGAGCGCATCCCGGTGCTCGGCAGCGGTCGGGCCTGCTGGTATGTCAACCGCGTCGTCCGCGAAAAGTTGCGCCTCGGCATCACCGAAAAGATCGCCAGCAACCTCACCTGGGAATCGGTCGCCGGCAAACGGGTGATGACCTTCGACGACATCCCGGTCCGCATCTGCGACCAGATTCTCACCACCGAAGCCGTCGTGTCGTAAGGAGCGCTCCGCGATGATCCTTGATGCCCGCAACCAATTCGCCGCCGCCACCGCCCTCAACACCGGGGCGGCCGGCACTTACCTCGTTGGCAATGTGATCGACCTCGCCAAGAACGGCCTCGACGTCGGTAACGGCGAGGAAATGTGGCTGGTGATCCTGATCAGCACCACCGCGACCTCGGGGGGTGCCGCCACCGCCACCTTCAAGCTGGCCTCCGACGCCCAGGCGGCGATCGCCACCGATGGCAGCGCCAGCGTCCACATCGTCACCGATACCATCCCGGTGGCCAGTCTCGTCGCCGGCAAGCAGGTCTGCGCCATCGCCCTGCCGCGCGGCACCTACGAGCGGTATCTCGGCGTCCTCCAGGTGACGGGCACCGCCGCCTTCACGGCCGGAGCGGTCACCGCCTTCCTGACCCACGACGTGGCCGGGTGGGTCGCCTATCCCGACGCGGTGAGCTACAGCTGACGGAGGGCTAACCCATGCCGCGCTATCGAGCCGCCGCCGACGTTTTCGTTGGCGGCTCCCTCCTCCGCGCCGGAGACGAGTTCACCAGCGACCAGCCCCCGGGCCGGTCCTGGGTGCCGATCGACCCGCCCGCCCCCGCCAAGGCCGCGCCCAAGCCGGCCAAGGCCAACCCCGATCAGGACGCCTGACCCATGGCCGTCTCGCCCGTCTCCCTCTGCAACCTCGCTTTGGTGCGA
>JBDLVO010000026.1:0-4412 GCA_039804805.1 Pseudomonadota bacterium | reverse complement strand
GTCGATCTCAGTATTTTTATTATCTGCATTTATGCGGACGAACGTGATTCGCCACATCACCTTTTCAAAAAATCGTTGACGTCGAAATAGGTCAATAAGACTGACTTGTTCTTGTGATTGCGCCGAGAGAGAGATCAAGCGCTCTTCTGAAGAGGCAATTTTTTGCTTTGTGGCAAGAACCTCATTTCTAAGATGCGATAACTCCTCTCGGGCTAAGAGCATCTCACTTTGCGCCGACATATTATACGCCGCCACCTGATCCGTAATTATTTGAAGATCCGCAAGCCGCTTTTCTCTCTCATCAGAAATCAAAGCAAGGCGTCGAGACTGTTCCGCAAGATTATTTAGCTCATTGTTTCTTCGAGATATTTCAGATCGAAAATAGTCTTCGATTCCTGATATTTGCATTGTAGTCCACAAGGTAACAACGCCGACTAACAATGCGCCAATGGACGTAGATACGTTCATCCATTCACGAATGGACGTCCAGTCTCGGGATAGGCGTGATCCGGCCTTAGTCTCTGGTTCAGATTCTTTCATTTTTCCCCGTGCCGAAGACACCGGACGTCGAGTTTCGCAGGAAGACGGCATTCGCCTGTAGCCGATCACACGCTTATATCAGTTTCTAGTCAGGCCCGCTTGACGGAGATATGTCCGTTAAGCTCCGCGTTTATTTAGAAACCTGTCCGTCCCCTTACGGCCCAATCCCGTCTGTTTCCTGAGGGCCAGGATAGCCGTTTCCGGCACCTTCCTGCCATCCCCCTCCCGATTCGCGTGCGCCCAAGCTGACCGGCGGTGGCCACACCCGACAAACCGATGCAGGTCCAGGAGCCGCTGGCTCCTGGCGGGGGTGGGCGGAGCCCACGGATTGGGTTGCCTCTCTGACATTCCGTACATGATCTATAAATCTAGTAGCAAAGTCTGATTAAGCCGTGCTTTAATCGCCTCCGGTTCGCGAGGGCCCGTGCCATCCGCCTGTGCCGCCATATCCGGCGGCGGGGGCGGGGCAGGGGGCCGCCCAACGCCAGAGGAACGAACGTGATGACTGAGACTTCCCGCCCGGCCGTGCTTGGCCTGATCGGCAACACGCCCTTGATCGAGATCACCCGGCTCGACACCGGGCCGTGCCGGTTGTTCCTCAAGCTTGAGTCCCAGAATCCGGGCGGCTCGATCAAGGACCGGGTTGGGCTGGCGATGATCGAGGCGGCGGAGCGGGACGGGCGGCTGTCGCCCGGCGCGACCATCGTCGAGGCCACCGCCGGCAACACCGGGCTGGGGCTGGCTTTGGTGGCGCGGGCCAAGGGCTATCGGCTGGTGCTGGTGGTGCCCGACAAGATGGCTGCCGAAAAAGTGTTGCAGTTGAAGGCATTGGGCGCGGTGGTTCACGTCACCCGGTCTGATGTCGGCAAGGGGCATCCCGATTATTACCAGGATTACGCGGCGCGGCTGGCGGCGGGGATTCCGGGGGCCTATTTCGTCGATCAGTTCAACAACCCGGCCAATCCGGCGGCGCACGAGCATTCGACCGGGCCAGAGATCTGGGCTCAGACCGCCCATGCGGTCGATGCGATCGTCTGCGGGGTGGGCTCGGGCGGGACGCTGACCGGGCTGACCCGGTTTTTCCGCCGCGCCAGTCCCTCGACCAAGTTCGTGCTGGCCGATCCGCAGGGCTCGATTCTGGCCGATTACATCCGCACCGGCGAGATCGGCGAGGCCGGCTCGTGGGCGGTGGAGGGGATCGGCGAGGATTTCATCCCGCCGATCGCCGATCTGTCCGGGGTGGCCGCCGCCTATGCCATTCCCGATTCCGAGAGCTTCGCCGCCGCGCGCGAGTTGTTGCGGGTCGAGGGGATTCACGGCGGGTCCTCGACCGGGACGCTGCTGGCGGCGGCGCTGCGCTATTGCCGCGAGCAGACCGAGCCGCAGCGGGTGGTCAGCATCGTCTGCGACACCGGCACGCGCTATCTGTCGAAGGTCTACAACGACAGTTGGATGGTCGATCAGGGGCTGCTGCCGCGTCCGACCTTCGGCGACCTGCGCGATCTGATCGGGCGGCGGTTCGACGAGGGCACGGTGGTCAGCGCCGGGCCGGAGGATCCGTTGCAGACGGTGTTCGTGCGGATGCGCGGCGCCGAGGTGTCGCAGTTGCCGGTGATCGAGGGCGGGCGCATCGTCGGGCTGATCGACGAGACCGACCTGCTGGCGCGGGTGCGGGCCAATCCGGCCAGCTTCCGCGATCCGGCCGGCTCGGCGATGAGCAAGGCGTTGGAGATCCTGCCGCCCGATGCCGGGCTCGAAGCCTTGCAGGCCGTGCTCGACCGGGGGCTGGTGGCGATCATCGCCGAGGGCGAGACCTTCCACGGTCTGGTCACCCGTTTCGACCTGCTCAACCACCTGCGCAAGAAGGCCGCCTGACGCGATGAGCCACGATACCACTTCCCGCCGCGCCGCCTTCGGCACCCGCACGATCCATGCCGGGCAGGTCCCCGATCCCTCGACCGGGGCGGTGATGACGCCGATCTACGCCAACTCGACCTATGTGCAGGAGGCGCCCGGGGTCAACAAGGGCCTCGATTACGGCCGCTCGCACAACCCGACCCGCTGGGCGCTGGAACGCAGCCTCGCCGACCTTGAGGGCGGCGACAAGGCGTTCGCCTTTTCCTCCGGCCTCGCCGCGATCGCGGCGGTGCTGGAACTGCTGGAGGCCGGCTCGCACGTCATCGCCGGCGAGGATCTCTACGGCGGCACCTACCGCCTGCTGGAGCGGGTGCGGCGCAACAGTGCCGGGCTCACCATCGACTATGTCGATCTGTCCTCGCCCGAGGCGTTGCGCGCGGCGATCCGGCCGGAGACCCGGCTGATTCTGGCCGAGACCCCGACCAACCCGCTGCTGCGGCTGGTCGATCTAGCGGCTTTGGCCGAGATCGCCCGCGCCCATGGCATCCTGACGGTGGCCGACAACACCTTTGCCACGCCGTGGGTGCAGCGGCCGCTGGAGTTCGGCTTCGACGTGGTGGTGCATTCGACCACCAAGTATCTCAACGGCCATTCCGACGTGATCGGCGGCGCCGCGATCGCCCGCACCCCGGAACTGGCCGAGCGGATCGGCTTTCTCCAGAACGCGGTCGGCTCGATCGCCGGGCCGTTCGACGCCTTCCTGACCCTGCGCGGGATCAAGACGCTCGACGTGCGGATGGAACGCCATTGCGCCAACGCCCTGACCCTGGCCCGCTGGCTGGAAAGCCACCCCAAGGTCGAAAAGGTGATCTATCCCGGCCTCGAATCCCACCCCCAGCATGAGTTGGCCAAGCGGCAGATGCACGGCTTCGGCGGGATGATCTCGGTGGTGCTGAACACCGACCTCGACGGCAGCCAGCGTTTCCTTAAGGCCTGCAAGCTGTTCACCTTGGCGGAAAGCCTGGGCGGGGTCGAAAGCCTGATCGAACTGCCGGCGCTGATGACCCACGCCACCATCCCGGCCGAACAGCGGGCCCGGATCGGTATCGGCGATTCCCTGGTCCGCCTGTCGGTCGGGATCGAAACCGCCGCCGATCTGCGCGACGATCTGGCTGGGGCGTTGGAGGTCATTTAAAAAACGCGGGCTCCGCCCGCACCCGCCAGGAGCCAGCGGCTCCTGGACCAGCATAAATGGTCGGGGTCCCGATCAGCCTTCAGCTTGGGCTCTTGCCGCTTATCGCACCCGACAAACCGACGCAGGTCCAGGAGCCGCTGGCTCCTGGCGGGTGCGGGCAGAGCCCGCGTTTCCTATAATTCCTTGAGAGATTGGACCAGCGCGGCGACCGGTTGGTCCCATTGGCCGGGGGTGGTCTGGCGGAACAGGCGCAGGGTGGGGTACCACGGGGTGGTATCGCCGTCGCGGCCCCAGCGCCAATCGCCGTCGTCGCGCAGCAGCACCCAGGCCGGGCGGCCGAGCGCTCCGGCGAGGTGGGCGACGGCGGTATCGACCGTCACCACCAGATCGAGCCGGTTGATCAAGGCGGCGGTGGCGGCGAAATCATCGAGGCCGGCGGTGGCGTCGGCGATGCGGCCGCGCCAGGGGGCGGCGTCGCGGTCGGCGGCGCGCGGGCCCATTTGCAGGCTGAGCCAGGCGATATCGGGCAGCTCGAACAGCGGGGCGAGGTGCTCCAGCGTCAGGCTGCGGGCGGCATCCTTGAGGTAGGCGCCGGCGCCGGCCCACACCAGACCGATTTTCAGTCGGGCGGCGGGCAAAGCGGGGGGCGGGGCGGGAGGCGCGGTGAGGTAGGGGCCGGGCCACAGCGCCTCGGCCGCATCGATGCCGAGCCGCTGCGGCAGGCTGGCGAGGGGCAATTCCGCGCCGAACGGCGGCAGCGGCGCCTCGACGCCGCGCGCCTCGGCGATGCCGGGGGCGGTGGCCAGCAGCCGGCGCAAGG